>NZ_DJSX01000085.1:0-26854 GCF_002439135.1 Pseudomonas sp. UBA6323
CCGACCGCGAGGCCATCCGCGCCGTACTCAATGGCCGCGATTCGCGCCTGCTGGTGGTGGTCGGCCCCTGTTCCCTGCATGACCGCGCCTCGGCGCTCGAGTACGCCGAACGCCTGGCCGCACTGGCGCCGCAGGTCGATGACCAACTGCTGCTGGTGATGCGCGCCTACGTGGAAAAACCGCGCACTACCGTAGGTTGGAAGGGGCTGCTGTACGACCCGCACCTGGATGGCAGCGGTGACATGGCTGAAGGCCTGCGCCAGTCACGACAGTTGATGCTGGACATCCTCGAGCGCGGCCTGCCGCTGGCCAGCGAGCTGCTGCAGCCGATGGCTGCCGGTTACTTCGATGATTTGCTTGGCTGGGCGGCCATCGGTGCACGTACCAGCGAGTCGCAGGTGCACCGCGAGATGGTCAGTGGCCTGGATCTGCCGGTTGGCTTCAAGAATGGCACCGATGGCAGCGTCGGCATCGCCTGCGACGCCATGCGCTCGGCGGCGCACCCGCACCAGCACTTCGGTATCGACGACCTCGGCCATCCGGCGCTGCTGCATACCGCGGGCAACCCGGACACCCATCTGGTGCTGCGCGGTGGCCACGGCGCGCCGAATCATGATGCTGCCAGCGTCGCGGCTGCGCGCGATGCCCTGCAGCGCCATGACATCGCGGCGCGGATCATGGTCGATTGCAGCCACGCCAACAGCGGCAAGGACCCGTTGCGCCAGCCAGCGGTGCTGGACAGCGTGATCGACCAGCGCCTGGCCGGCGACGCCAGCCTGCGTGGGGTAATGCTGGAGAGTCATCTGTTCGATGGTTGCCAGGCGCTGTCCGGCGAGCTGCGCTACGGCGTATCGATCACCGATGGCTGCCTGGGCTGGAGCGGCACCGAAGCCGCATTGCGCCAAGCCGCCGCGCGTTTGCGCGGGTAGGGCGGTTGCAACCCGCCAGTCCGGGATTGGCGGGTTTCACTCGGCCTGGGTTTTTACAGGACTTGCGGTGCTCGGTGTTGTGCATGCAGGCTTCGTCATCCGTTTCATGAAGGATCCGATTCATGCGTGATTACAAGTGGCTGCAAGAGTTCTGCCTCAACCGTTTCGGCTCCGCGCGTGCGCTGGAGGCCATGCTGCCGCAGCCGCGCAGCGATGCCGAGCTGCGTGCGCTCGCCGACGACCGCTACCTGTCGCTGATCAGCCTGCGCATCTTCCGCGCCGGGCTCAAGCACAGCCTGGTGGATGCGAGGTGGCCGGCGTTCGAGGAAGTGTTCTTCGGCTTCGACCCGGAGAAGGTGGTGCTGATGGGCGCCGAGCGCCTGGAGAACCTGATGCAGGATGCGCGGCTGATCCGCCACCTGGGCAAGCTCAAGAGCGTGCCGCGCAACGCCCAGTTCATCCTCGATGTACGCCGCGAGAAAGGCAGTTTTGGCGCGTTGATCGCCGACTGGCCGGTGAGCGATATCGTCGGTCTGTGGAGGTACCTCGCCAAGCAGGGTAATCAGCTCGGTGGCCTGTCGGTGCCGCGTTTGCTGCGCATGGCAGGCAAGGACACCTTCGTGCCCACCGATGACATGGTCGCCGCGCTCAAGGCTCAGGGCGTGATCGACAAGGCGCCGACCAGCCAGAAGGACTTGGCTGCGGTACAGGCTGCCTTCAACCAGTGGCAGGCCGAGAGTGGTCGACCGCTGTGTCAGCTATCGGTGATGCTGGCGCACACCGTCAATCACTGATGTCCAGGCCAGGCAGTGCTCGGAGCAGTCTGCAGGCGCGAATGAGCGGTGCTCCGCGTTATCCCGATCGATAGAGACTGCTGATCGCGAATAAGTTCGCTCCTACGCAGTGGTTCAGGGCTCGGCATCCAGCCATTCCCTGGGCACGTCCCGCTTCATCGCCAACTGGCACTGCTGGCTGTCCGGGTCGAACACGATCACCGCCTCGCCCTTGTCCAGGGCGCGGCGCACGCGCTGTACGCGGGTCTCCAGCGGTGTTTCGTCGCCGTTGTCGGTGCCGTCGCGGGTGACGAAATCTTCGATCAGGGCGGTAAGGGTATCGGCTTGCAGCAGGTGAGCGGGGATCAGCACAGCGAATCGACTCCAGTTGTTGGCGCCCATGATAGAGCCAGAGGGCGCCGCGCTGCGAGTAGGTTCAGGCGCGGTTGCTGGGGCGTTGCAGAAAGCGCTCCAGCGTGCTGTAGAGCAGCCCGCTATCCAGCGGCTTACCGAGGAAGTCGTCCATGCCGGCATCCAGGCCGTGCTGACGGTGTTCCTCGAGGATGTGTGCAGTCAGGGCGATGACCGGCACCGCAGCGAGTTGCCGGCTGCGCTCCAGGCGACGGATCTGCCGGGTGGCTTCGAAGCCGTCCATGACCGGCATCTCGCAGTCCATCAGGATCAAGTGCACGGCAGCCGGGTCACGCTCGTATTCATCGACTGCAGCCTGACCGTTGGTGACCAGGCGCACGCCGTAGCCGCGTTTCTTCAGGAAGCCCTGAACCACCAGCTGGTTCACCGGGTTGTCTTCTGCCACCAGGATGCAGGGGGCGTTACTGCTGTCGCTGCGTATGTCTCTGACCAACTGATGTACCTGTGCTTTGGGTTCTTCATACAACCCGGTGAGGGCTTGACGCAGTGCGTTGATCGCCACCGGCTGGGCCAGGTGTTGCAGACGCAGACCCTGGCTCGCCGGCAGCTGCGGACAGGCCTCCGGTGGGCAGATCAGCATCACGCGCTGCTGTGCCTGCAGTTTTGGCCTGATCGAATCGAGCCAGTGATTGATGCCGCCCGGCCAGGGCGCCATCAGCACCAACAGCGGCGGCGCGGTGAAATCCTCCAGGTAGTCCTGCAGCCGTTCCGGCGTCTGACAACGCTCGGTGCGCATACCCCAGCGGCCGAGCAGGCGGCTCATGGCATCCAGGCCCAGGCCATCGAGCGAGGCGAGCAGGGCGGTACGGCCCGCCAGCAGGCGGTTGAGCTCGTCGGGGGCGTCCTGCTCACTCAGCAAGGGGATGTCGAAAGCAAAGCGGGTGCCCTGGCCGAGCGTGCTCTGCACCTCGATGCGCCCGCCCATCATCTCCACCAGTTCCTTGCTGATGGCCAGCCCCAGGCCGCTGCCGCCATAGCGGCGCGTGGTGCTGGAGTCGCCCTGGGCGAAGGACTCGAACAACTGCGCCAGGGCCTGCTCGCTGATGCCGATGCCACTGTCGCTGACGGCGAATACCAGATGCGGGTTGCCATGGCTGTCGCTGCGGCGGCTGACGCTGACTGCCACATGGCCTTCTGCGGTGAACTTCAGGGCGTTGCTGAGCAGGTTCATCAGAACTTGCTTGAGCCGCGTCGGGTCACCCTGGATGCGCCGCGGTACGCCATTCTCCAGGCTGACATAGAGGCGCAGGCGCTTGTCCAGCGCCTGGCCTGTGAACAGGCTGAGCGTCTCGGAAATCATATCTTCCAGGTCGAACTCGATCTGCTCCAGGCTGAGCTTGCCCGATTCGATGCGGGCGTAATCGAGGATGTCGTTGATCACCGCCATCAGCGAACTGCCGGAGCTGGAAATGGTGTCGACATAGAAGCGTTGGCTGCGATCCATCGGTGTTTCGCGCAGCAGCTGCAGCATGCCCAGCACGCCATTGAGCGGGGTGCGGATTTCGTGGCTCATCTTGGCCAGGAAGCGGCTCTTGGCCTGGCTTTCGAAGGCTGCCTGCTCGGCCGCACGGCGAGATTGGAAGCCTTCTTCCTTGAGCAGGTTGATGCGGTCGGCCAGGCCGATGGACAGGGTGATCAGCTCGATGGTTACGCCGATCTTCACCACCGTGGCGCCGAACACCCCGAGCACTTCCAGCCCCAGCGAGCCGGTGGTGGCCTGGATGAAGGCGAACAGCAGGATGGCCCAGGCCACGGTGTAGTAGGAACCGTAGCGCACGCCGCGGCGCCAGACGTGGATGCCCGTCAGCAGGAGGATCAGCGAGACCAGGGAAACGGTGACGCTGGCCAGGATGTTCCACGCCGCGAAGCCAATCAGCGGCACCGACAGCAGGCAGCCGGCGCAGATCAGCATCAGCAGGCGCAGGCAGGTGTCCAGGCGGGGGAAGTACTGCCGGGCGTGAAGGAAATGGCGGCTGAACTGCACGGCCGTGAGGCAGTGCACGTACATCAGGATATAGATGCTCACCGACTGCAAGGCCACGTGCTCGGGCAGCAGCTTGAACAGCATGCCGTCGAAGCAGGCGGCGAGCAGGCCGACGTTGAGGTTGTACGCCAGATACCAGAGATAGGCCGATTCGCGCAGCGAAAGATAGAGGAACAGGTTGTAGCAGAACATGGCGAACAGCACGCCGTAGAACGCGCCGTTGAAGCCCATCAGATTTTCCTGCGCCGCGGCGCTGGCACCGTAGGTGGCGAAGAACAGTGGCACGAACACCGTGCTGGTGGTTTCCACGCGAACCAGCAGCGTGTTGACGCCAGGTTCGAGCTGCAGGGGGAACCAGAAGTTACGGACCTGCACCGGCCGCTGAGAGAAGGCGAAGGTGTCGCCGCTTTCCTGTTGTTGCTGTTTGCCGTCCGGGGTGACCAGGTGAACCTGCAGGTGATCGAGCAGCGGATAATTGACTTCCAGGTAGCCGCCCACGTCATGTTGCAAGGCATTGACCAGGCGAATCTTGAACCACCAGACCGAAGCATTCTTGCCGAGATTGGCATGTTCGCCGCTGACTTTACGAAAGTCGTCATCATCCAGGGCCAGCACCTGCTCGACTTCGAGTGTGCCATCCACGTCTTCGTAATAACCGCTGTAAGGGCCCAGAGACAGGCGCAGGTCGTCGCTATCCAGCGGCGCAGGCGTGAGGGCCCAGGCTGGGCAGGCAAGCCACAACAGCAGCAAAGCCAGGTAAAGGCGAGGCATCCGTGAACCTCTGAAGGTGTTTGCAAATCGCGCTGCTTGCCAACGCCTTCTCAATAGGCCATGCAGCATGGCCGGAGTCATTTTTAAACGTCACGTGACGACGTTTGTAAGGGTAGCTGACCGATAGGCTGGCGATAAAAAGGGGAGCTGATGCTCCCCTGTCGTCCTTTTATGTCACTTTGCCTTTATGCGCGTAAGGCTTCAAGCGTCGCGATCATGTTGTCCAACCAGGGTGTCCACGGGAGGAACACGGGTATCGCTTTCCATCTGCGCATCGTGCTCCAGCTGATGGCTGAAACGTTCCAGCGAACCTTGCGCCGGCTGCGCGTCGCTGGCAAATACCGGCGGGCTCATCATATACGCGGTGAGCAGGCGGCTGAGGGCCTTGAGGCTGTCGATATGGGTGCGCTCGTAGCCGTGGGTGGCGTCGCAGCCGAAGGCCAGCAGAGCGGTGCGAATGTCATGACCGGCGGCGACGGCCGACTGCGCATCGCTGTGGTAGTAACGGAACAGGTCGCGGCGCACCGGCACATCCTGTTCGGCGGCCAGGCGCAGCAGTTGGCGCGACAGGTGATAGTCGTAGGGGCCGCCGGAATCCTGCATGGCCACGCTGACCGCGTGCTCGCTGGATTGCTGGCCCGGCGCGACCGGAGCGATGTCGATGCCGACGAATTCGCTGACGTCCCAGGGCAGCGCGGCTGCGGCGCCGGAGCCGACTTCCTCGGTGATGGTGAACAGCGGATGGCAATCGATCATCGGTTGCAGGCCGTGGTCGCGAATCGCCTTGAGCGAAGTCAGCAGCGCGGCGACGCCGGCCTTGTCGTCCAGGTGGCGGGCGCTGATATGGCCGCTTTCGGAAAACTCCGGTAGCGGGTCGAAGGCGACGAAATCGCCCACCGAGATGCCCAGTGAGTCGCAATCGGCGCGGGTGGCGCAGTAGGCATCCAGACGCAGCTCGATGTGATCCCAGCTTATCGGCATGGTGTCGACGGCGGTGTTGAAGGCGTGCCCGGAGGCCATCAGCGGCAGTACGCTGCCGCGGATCACGCCGTTGTCGGTGAACAGGCTGACTCGACTGCCCTCGGCGAAGCGGCTCGACCAGCAGCCCACCGGGGCCAGGCCGAGACGGCCGTTGTCCTTGATCTCGCGGACGATGGCGCCAATGGTGTCGAGGTGCGCGGAGACCGCGCGGTCGAAGCGTTCGTACTCGCTCTGGCGCCCGCGCAGGGTGGCACGGATGGTGCCGCGGCGGGTTAGCTCGAAGGGGATCTCCAGCTCTTCGAGGTGTTCAGCGACGTAGCGCACGATGGTGTCGGTGAAACCGGTGGGGCTGGGAATGGCGAGCATCTCCAGCAGCACCTTCTGCAGGTAGTCCAGGTCGGGTTCGGGTAGTTGTTGCATGCAAGCTCCTCGCGTTCGGATTGCCCCTCTCCCGTGTGCGGGAGAGGGCCGGGGGGAGAGTGTTCAGCTCGTTGCCTGGCTGAGCGGGAACAGCAGGTCGACGAAGCGCTCGGCCGTCGGCTGCGGTTCGTGGTTGGCCAGGCCGGCCCGTTCGTTGGCCTCGATGAACACGTAGTCGGGCTGATCGGCTGCAGGCACCAGCAGGTCGAGGCCGACCACCGGGATTTCCAGGGCGCGGGCAGCCTTGATCGCCGCGTCGCGCAGTGCCGGATGAAGAATCGCGGTGACGTCTTCCAGGGTGCCGCCGGTATGCAGGTTGGCGGTCTTGCGCACCGCCAGGCGCTGGCCGGCTGGCAGCACGCTGTCGTAGTCGAGGCCGGCACCGTGCAGGGTACGCAGGGTTTCGGCGTCCTTGGGAATGCGGCTTTCGCCGCCGGTGGCGGCCTGGCGGCGGCGGCTCTGGGCATCGATCAGCTCGCCGATGCTGTGGCGGCTATCGCCGATGATTTCCGCCGGGCGTCGGATAGCGGCAGCCACCACTTCGTAGCCGATTACCAGGATGCGCAGATCGTGGCCCTGGTGATAGCTCTCCAGCAGCACGCGCTGGTCGAACACGCGGGCGCGCTCGATGGCTTCCTGCACTTCAGCCGGCGTGCGCAGGTCGACTGCCACGCCCTGGCCCTGTTCGCCGTCCACCGGTTTGACCACCACCGAGCCATGTTCGGCGAGGAAGGTGGCATTGTCCTCGGCGTTTGCGGCCAGGCGTTGCGCCGGAACGCTGAGGCCGGCACGCGACAGGGCGCGGTGGGTCAGGCGCTTGTCCTGGCACAGCGTCATGCTCACGGCGCTGGTGAGGTCGCACAGCGACTCCCGGCAACGGATGCGTCGGCCACCATGGCTGAGGGTGAACAGCCCGGCTTCGGCGTCGTCCACCTGCACCTCGATACCGCGACGCAGCGCTTCGTCGACGATGATGCGCGCGTAGGGGTTGAGTTCGGCTTGCGGGCCGGGGCCGAGAAACAGCGGCTGGTTGATGCCGTTCTTGCGCTTGAGGCTGAAGGTCTGCAGCTCGCGAAAGCCCAGCTTGGCGTAGAGCTTCTTGGCCTGCTTGTTGTCGTGCAGCACCGACAGGTCAAGGTAGCTCAGGCCACGGCTCATGCCGTGTTCGATCAGGTGGCGCACCAGCACTTCGCCGACGCCCGGGCGGCTGCACTGCGGATCGACCGCCAGGCACCACAGGCTGCTGCCGTTTTCCGGGTCATGGAAGGCGCGCTGATGGTTGAGGCCCATGACGCTGCCGATTACCGCGCCGCTGTCTTCGTCCTCGGCCAGCCAGTAGGTCGGGCCGCCGTCGTTGTAAGGCGTGAGTTTGGCCGGATCGATCGGCAGCATGCCGCGGGTCTGGTACAGGCAGTTGATCGCCTGCCAGTCCGCTTCGTTCTGCGCACGGCGAATGCGAAAGCCGCGGAAGCTGCGGCGCGCCGGACGGTAGTCGGTGAACCACAGGCGCAGCGTGTCGGAAGGGTCGAGAAACAGTTGCTGCGGCGCGTGGGCCAGCACCTGGTGCGGTGCGGCGACATACAGGGCGATATCGCGCTCGCCGGGTTGCTCGGCGAGCAGCGCCTCGGCCAGCACGGTGGGGTCCGGGTAAGTGTGGCCGATCAGCAGACGACCCCAGCCGCAATGGATGGCCTGCGGCTGGCTTGGCTGGCTGGCGTGATCTTCGGCCAGGCGCGCTTGCAGACGTTCGTAGGAGGGCGTCTGGCCGCGCAGCAGGCGTTGGTTGAAGGCAGTGGAGCGCATGGAATAGTCCCTGTCCGTGTTCACTACGTCCGGTCTGAGCCGGATCGTCATTGAGTCGCGACAAATCCCGGCTTTACCGGGCTACGACCATTGATCCTGCAAGAGCGGCCTAAAGGCCGCTCCGTCTCAGTTACAGACCCTGCTCGCTCAGCCACAGGTTGAGCGCCGCCAACTGCCACAGCTTGGAGCCGCGCAGGGGGGTGAGCTGGCTCTCTGGGTTAGTCAACAACTGATCGAGCATGTTCGGGTTGAACAGGCCGCGATCCTGGCTGGGGTCGAGCAGCAGGTCGCGCACCCAGCCGAGGGTGGCGCCTTCCAGGTGCTTGAGACCCGGTACCGGGAAGTAACCCTTTGGCCGGTCGATCACCTCGCTAGGGATGACCTTGCGCGCCGCTTCCTTGAGCACGTACTTGCCGCCTTCAGGCAGCTTGAACTGCGCCGGGATGCGCGCCGACAGCTCGGCCACGCGGTAATCGAGGAACGGCGTGCGCGCCTCCAGGCCCCAGGCCATGGTCATGTTGTCCACGCGCTTGACCGGGTCGTCGACCAGCATCACTGTGCTGTCCAGGCGCAGCGCCTTGTCCACCGCGGCGTCGGCGCCCGGCATGGCGAAGTGCTCGCGCACGAACTCGCCGGCCATGTCGCCGGTCAGCCAGGCGGGCTGCACGCAGGCCGCGTACTCGTCGTGCTCGCGGTCGAAGAAGGCTGCGCGGTAGGCGGCGAAGGCATCCTTGGCGCCATCGACCTGCGGGTACCAGTGGTAGCCGGCGAACAGTTCGTCGGCGCCCTGGCCGCTCTGGACCACCTTGCAGTGCTTGGCCACTTCACGCGAGAGCAGGTAAAAGGCGATGCAGTCGTGGCTAACCATCGGCTCGCTCATGGCGCGGAAGGCCTGCGGCAGTTGATCGAGAATCTCGTGCTCGCCGATGCGCAACTGATGGTGACGAGTGGCGAAGCGCTGGGCGATCAGGTCCGAATACTGGAACTCGTCGCCACGCTCGCCGCCGGCATCCTGAAAACCGATGGAGAAGGTCAGCAGATTCTCCACCCCGGCTTCGCGCAGCAGGCCGACCAGCATGCTTGAGTCGACGCCACCGGAGAGCAGCACGCCGACGTCCACGGCGGCACGCTGACGAATGGCCACGGCTTCGCGCATGGTTTCCAGCGTCAGGTCGCGCCATTCTTCCAGGCCGTACGCCGCTTCATCGCCTTGCGGGCCGAACTGCAGTGTCCACCAGGTCTTCTGCTCGATCTTGTTGTCGGCATCGATACGCATCCAGGTGGCCGGCGGCAGCTTCTCCACGCCCGCGAGGATGGTGCGCGGTGCGGGCACCACGGCATGGAAATTCAGGTAATGGTTGAGCGCGATCGGATCGAGCGTTCTGGCGATGTCGCCACCCTGCAGCAGGGCCGGCAGCGACGAGGCGAAACGCAGGCGCTCACCAGTGCGCGACAGGTACAGCGGTTTGACGCCGAGACGGTCGCGGGCGATGAACAGGCTCTGCTTGTCGCGCTCCCAGACGGCGAAGGCGAACATGCCGTTGAGCTTGGGTAGCAAGGCTTCGCCCCAGGCGTGATAGCCCTTGAGCAGTACTTCGGTGTCTCCGCCGGAGAAGAAACGATAACCCAGCGCTTCCAGTTCGCTGCGCAGCTCGGGGTAGTTGTAGATAGCGCCGTTGAACACCATCGACAGGCCGAGATCGCTGTCGATCATCGGCTGGCCCGAGGCTTCGGCCAGATCCATGATCTTCAGGCGGCGGTGACCGAGGGCGATGGGGCCCTGACTATGAAAGCCGTGGGCGTCAGGGCCGCGAGGGGCGAGGTGGTGGGTGATGCGCTCGACTGCCGCCAGGTCCGCGGGGCGTCGATCAAAACGTAGTTCTCCAGCTATTCCGCACATAATTCCTTACCGGTGTTGCCGTTGGGGAGTGGCTCGTGGCCGAGCCTTTTACACCAAAACAAGAAAATGCTTTCATGTCAAAGTGTTGGTGGTTAAGGATTGGTGTTTATGAGTGTTAAAAAAGTTCCTGCTGAAATAGATCTGTCATCTGTCATGGCCTTTGAAATGCCACTGTTCCAAGCGCTGCGGCGCCTGCAGCAGGCAGGGGAAGTGCATGCCAAGCGTCTGGCCCGTTTTGGTGGGCTGACGCCCATGCAGTTGATGATCCTGCAGGTACTGGCCAGCGAGACGCGCATGACCGCCAGCGTGCTCAGCAGTAGAGTCAGCCTGACGGCCGCGACCCTTTCCGGTTTGCTCGATCGCCTCGAAGAGCACGGTTTGTTGCAGCGCCAGCGCGACGACCAGGATCGTCGACGGCAATGGCTGCTGATCAGCGATGCTGGCCGCGAGCTGATCCAGCAGGCGCCGACGCTGATGCCGCCGGAGTTCAATCAGCGTTTCGCCGTGCTCACCGACTGGGAGCGCCACAGTCTGACGGCGGCGTTGTTGAGGGCCGCCGAGCTGTGCGGCGAAATGGACTGAGTCCGACGCGCTTTTTTCAGAAAAAATTCAAGCAGGGTGTTGACTTAGCTTCGCCACCTGCATAAAGTGCGCGCCTCGCTAAGGCACATGGGTGGTTAGCTCAGCCGGGAGAGCATCTGCCTTACAAGCAGAGGGTCGGCGGTTCGATCCCGTCACCACCCACCATAGCGAATTCGGACGTAAGTCCGGCCGACGCGCAGCGGTAGTTCAGTCGGTTAGAATACCGGCCTGTCACGCCGGGGGTCGCGGGTTCGAGTCCCGTCCGCTGCGCCATTATTTGCCAGATCGACATTTGTCGGTTCGAGATGGAAAGCCCGCCAAGGGCGCCATCGGATGCTACAGAGTTTCAAGAGTTCTTTGGACGCAAGTCCAACCGACACGCAGCGGTAGTTCAGTCGGTTAGAATACCGGCCTGTCACGCCGGGGGTCGCGGGTTCGAGTCCCGTCCGCTGCGCCATATACGAAACCCGTCGATCGCAAGATCGACGGGTTTTTTATTGCCTGTCATTCGGGCGATGGCCCTGCGGCTTTTCGTCATCTTGTTTTCACGCGGGCAACGTAGCTTGCTATCGGACAGATGACACGAGTCGGGAGAACGACAGATGGACGATTATCAGGAAGAGTTGCTCGAGCGCGATGCCTTCGATCAGGACGTGACGGACGTAGACGACGCCACCGAACTCTATGCGTCGCCACTGGCGCGGCGTTGTGCGCGGCGATAGTCGCCCGGTGTTTGCCCAAGCCAGCGTTTGAAGGCGCGTTGGAACGCCTCGGCCGAGGCGAAGCCGAGCAGGTAGGCGATCTCGCCGAAAGCCAGCTCGGTGTCACGGATATAGGCCGTGGCCAGATCACGACGCGTGTCGTTGAGGATGGCGCGAAATTGTGTGCTTTCCTCCGCCAGCTTGCGCCGCAGCGTCCAGCTCGGCAGATGCAGGCTGCGTGCGACTTCATCCAAATCCGGTTCGTGGCCGTGCAGCAATGGCCCCAGTAGCTGGATCACCCGTTCACGCAGGCTGCGTGTGCGGGTCAGCTGATCCAGTTCGCGTTCACATAACTCCACGAGATGCCGCCAGGTGCCTGGGCAGTGCTGCGGATTGCGCTGTGCCAGGATTTCGTTGCCCAGGCGCAGGCGGTTGGCGCCGGCGCTGAACTCCACCGGGCAGCCGAACAGCGCCTCGTAGCGCTCACCATAGTCCGGCGCTGGAAATTCGATCTCGACCTTTTCCGGGATGACCGGGCGACCGACCACCTGGCCCAGGTTGGTTTGCCAACCGGCCAGCACCGAATCCACCACGAAGCGGTTGTAGGCGTTGTACGGACTGATGGAATAGAACTGCAGCCAGGCGCCACGGGCGTCCTCGCGAAAGTCCGAGCGGCCGCGGTAGTTGGCGGCATACAGCGGTTCGAAGCGCGTCAGCGTGCGCGCCGCTTCACGCAGATCAGGTGCCTGTGCGGCGCAGACGCCGGCCAGGCCGACCTGGCTCATACGGCTATGGCGGCCCATGTCCAGGCCCAGTGCCGGGTTACCACACAGGGCGATGGCGCTATGGCCGAGACGCATGAAGCGCGGGATCGACAGGCGCGCGCGAGGCTCGCTCAGGCGTGCGGCATCCAGGCCGAACTGTGCCAGCAACGGCTCGGGGTCCTGGCCTTGGGCGCGCAGCGCATCGGCCAGCGCCAGGGTGAAACCGACGGAGAGGTCGCCGAGACGAACGCGTGAGGCCTTCATAACCACAGGTTGATCAGTTGGGCGCCGCGTTCTTGGCTACTCCGCTCGCTGCTGCCGTCACGCAAAGCCAGCGCCTGGGACTGGCCGCTGCGCTCCCAGAGTCTGCCACGCAGATGGACTTGCATCCCTGCGCGAATGCCGTGGGCTTGCAGTCGCTCGCCGAGCTTGGATTCGTCCGTCTGGCCGTTCAGGTCGCTGGGCATGGCCAGCATCTCGATGGCTTCGCCGTCCGCGGTCATCGCCTGCGGAAGCTGGCCGATATCGCCACCGAGTAACACGCCCAGACGTCCGGCGGGCGTATCCAGCACTTGCAGGGAATCTGCCTTACCGGTGCGGAGCGCGCCGGCATCGAAGGTGTGCCGTTGTGGCTGGCCCAGCGGGTTGCCGGCCCGGTCGAATACCAGGCTGACGTTGTAGAGCGGCCCGCGCCCGACTTCGAGGCGACCCAGTTCCACTCGGGGTTCGGGCAGGACGATGGAGCCGGCCACCAAGGTGATCTGGTAGTCGCGGGCCAGGTCGCCGAACAGTTGCTGGTAGTCGTGCGCCATCGATTTCGCCTTGGTCCGCAGCAGGGCGTCTTCGACGCGCGCGTCGCTTCCGGCATCCAGTAGCGCACCGAGGTAATCCAGCGGATTGGTCGCTGCCAGCCAGTGCATGGCCTCACGGCGTTCGGCGGCGCGATGGAGCTCTTGCTTCTCGCCGACGGCGAGCAGCCAGGTACCGATATGTTCGGGCAGCACGACGACGGTGCGCTGGTTGAGCAGGCCCTGGTCACGGGCGTGGTCCAGGTAGGCAGCCAGTTTCAGACGCAGGCGAGCGAGGCTCTGGTAGTCGGCGGCGAACAGTTCCGGCTGGATGCCCAGCAGGTTACCGCGCGGGCCGGGTTGGCCGATATCTAGCACGACCTGGCTGCGCAGGTCGGACAGGTAATGGCCGCTGGGGCGTTGTTCGATCCAGTGGGCATAGCTGCCGAGACCGGCCAGCAGCGCGAGCGAGAGCAATAGGGTGATCAGTAGGCGCATTTCGAGGTGTTCGGCTTCGTTGCGGTGCAGGTTAGGTCGGTCGAGCCACGCTGCCAAGCAGGATTGCTATTTTTGATCATTATCTTGTCAGTTTCGATCATTGAGCCTGGCTGGCAGCCTCTTTATCGTCTGGCTGCATAACCGACCGCGTGCCCATGAGACCGCGGCAATCCGTGAACTGCACCGCGATGTGGAGATATCCATGACTGCTCGTTACCCGCACCTGCTGGCCCCGCTCGACCTCGGGTTCACCACGCTGAAGAACCGCACGCTGATGGGCTCCATGCACACTGGCCTGGAAGAGAAGCCGGGCGGCTTCGAGCGCATGGCGGCCTACTTCGCCGAGCGTGCCCGTGGCGGCGTCGGCCTGATGGTCACCGGCGGCATCGGCCCGAACGAGGAGGGCGGCGTGTACGCCGGCGCGGCCAAGCTGAGCACGGTCGAGGAGGCGGAGAAGCACAAGATCGTCACCCAGGCCGTGCACGAGGCCGGCGGCAAGATCTGCATGCAGATCCTGCATGCCGGGCGCTATGCCTACAGCCCGAAATCCGTGGCGCCGAGCGCCATCCAGGCGCCGATCAACCCGTTCAAGCCGCATGAGCTGGACGAGGAGGGCATCGAGAAGCAGATCGCCGACTTCGTCAATTGCGCGGCGCTGGCCCAGCAGGCCGGCTACGACGGCGTCGAGGTGATGGGCTCGGAAGGCTACTTCATCAACCAGTTCCTGGTGGCTCACACCAACCACCGTACCGACCGCTGGGGCGGCAGCTACGAGAACCGTATGCGCCTGCCGGTGGCGATCGTCCGCCGCGTGCGCGAGGCGGTCGGTCCGAACTTCATCATCATCTATCGCCTGTCGATGCTCGACCTGGTCGAGGGCGGCAGCACCTGGGATGAGATCGTGCTGTTGGCCAAGGCCATCGAGCAGGCTGGCGCCACCCTGATCAACACCGGTATCGGCTGGCACGAGGCGCGTATCCCGACCATCGCCACCAAGGTGCCGCGCGCGGCCTTCACCAAGGTCACTGCCAAGCTCAGAGGCGAAGTCGGCATCCCGCTGATCACCACCAACCGCATCAACACCCCGGAAGTGGCCGAGCAGGTGCTGGCTGAAGGCGATGCCGACATGGTGTCCATGGCGCGCCCCTTCCTCGCCGACCCGGACTTCGTCAACAAGGCTGCCGAAGGCCGCGCGGACGAGATCAACACCTGCATCGGCTGCAACCAGGCCTGCCTTGATCATACCTTCGGCGGCAAACTGACCAGTTGCCTGGTCAACCCGCGCGCCTGCCATGAGACCGAGTTGAACTACATTCCCACTGCCGCAGTGAAGAAGATCGCCGTGGTCGGCGCCGGCCCGGCCGGCCTCGCTGCTTCCACCGTCGCGGCCGAGCGTGGCCACAGCGTGACCCTGTTCGATTCGGCCAGCGAAATCGGCGGCCAGTTCAATGTGGCCAAGCGTGTACCGGGCAAGGAAGAGTTCTTTGAAACCCTGCGCTACTTCAAGCGCAAGCTGGAGACCACTGGTGTCGATTTGCGCCTGAACACCCGCGTGTCGGTGGAGGACCTGGTCAAGGGCGGCTTCGACGAGATCATCCTGGCCACCGGTATCGCCCCGCGCACCCCGGAGATTCCGGGGATCGAGCATGCAAAGGTGATTGGATACCTGGACGCGATTCTCGAGCGCAAGCCGGTCGGCCAGAAGGTCGCGGTGATCGGCGCTGGCGGTATCGGCTTCGACGTCTCCGAGTTCATCACTCACCAGGGCAAGGCCACCAGCCTCGACCGTAACGAGTTCTGGAAGGAATGGGGTATCGATACCGCGCTCGAAGCACGTGGTGGCGTGGCAGGCATTCAGGCGCATCCGCATCCGGCGGCGCGTGAGGTGTTTCTGTTGCAGCGCAAGAAGACCAAGGTTGGCGATGGTCTGGGCAAGACCACCGGCTGGATTCACCGCACCGGCCTGAAGAACAAGAACGTGCAAATGCTCAACTCGGTCGAGTACCTCAAGGTCGATGACGCCGGCCTGCATATCCGTATCGCCGGTGGCGATGAGCAGGTGCTGCCGGTCGACACCGTGATCGTCTGCGCCGGTCAGGACCCGCTGCGCGAGCTGCTGGAAGGGCTGCAGAGCGCCAGTCAGCGCGTGCATCTGGTTGGCGGTGCGGATGTCGCCGCCGAGCTCGATGCCAAGCGGGCGATCAACCAGGGCTCGCGTGTTGCCGCCGAGCTTTGATCGAACCGACGCCCCGCCTTGTGCGGGGCGTCTGCTTAGTGGCTGACAATAACAAGGAGAAGCCCATGTCGCTCGATGCCCAACTCAATCCTGCCGCCGCCGCGACACTGGCGCGCTGGCACCAGTTCATTGCCGCCAAGGACCTGAGCGCCTTGCCCGAGCTGCTGCACCCACAGGCGGTGTTCCGCTCGCCCATGGCGCATGCGCCTTATCCGGGCGCGCAGGCAGTCAATCTGATCCTCAATACCGTGCTCAAGGTGTTCGAAGATTTTGCCTATCACCGCGAGCTGGCGACGGCCGACGGCCTCAATGTGGTGCTGGAATTCTCCGCTCGGGTGGGCGAGCGCGAGTTGAAGGGTATCGACATGATCCGTTTCGACGAGTCGGGACGGATCGTCGAATTCGAAGTCATGGTGCGTCCGATGAGTGGGCTGCAGGCGCTCGGCGCGGAAATGGCGCAGCGTCTGGCGCCGTTTCTCGCCGCAGCCAAGGGCTGAGGTCGCGCCGCCCGCTGCAAGAGCGGGCGTTCTCGCTATTTGAGTACGCCGACTTCGCGATAGTAGCGCTCGGCGCCGGGATGCAGTGGAATCGGCAGGCCATTGATCGCCCGCTCCAGCCTGATGGCCTTGGCGGCCGGGTGCGCGTCGGCCAGGCGGTCGAGGTTTTCGAACAGTAGCCGGGTCATCTGATAGGCCATGTCATCGGAAACGCTGGTCTGGCTCACCAGAACGTTGGTGATGGTCGCCGTCGTCACGTCGTTGGCCTGGCCCTGATAGGTGCCGGCGGGGATGATGCCTGACTGATAGGCGCCGCTACCGATGCGCGACACTACCTGTTCCGGAATGGCGACGAAGGTGATCGGCACGCGATCGGCCAATTCGCGAATCGCCGCCATGCCCAGGCCGGCCGACTGCAGGGTGGCATCCAACTGGCCTTTTTCGATCAGCTCGACCGACTCGGCGTAGGGCTTGAACTGCACCTGCCCCATGTCCGTGTAGCTCAGGCCGGCGGCCTTGAAGATCGCCCGGGCGTTGAGCTCTGTGCCCGAACGTGGCGCCCCGACGGAAATACGCTTGCCGCGCAGATCTTCCAGGCTGGTAATGCCCGATGCCTGGCTGGCGACGATCTGGATGTAGTTCGGGTAGACCCCGGCGATGGCGCGTAGGCGGTCACGCGGCGCCCTGAAGCCGGCTTCCTCGTCGCCTTTCCACGCATCGGCTACCGAGTCGCCGAGGGCGAAGGCCAACTGGCCACGGGCGATCTGCAACAGGTTGAGGTTCTCCACCGAGGCTTTGGTGGCGCGCACACTGGTGGTCGAGCCTTCTATGTTCTCGCTGTACAGCTCGGACAGGCTCATGCCCAGCGGGTAATACACGCCGCTGGTGCCGCCGGTGAGGATGTTGATCGAGGCTGGATTGGCGTGAGCGTTGGGGCTGTTGGCCAGGATCGCGGCAGCGACGAACAGGCCAACACGCTTGGTTAAGCGCATGGGGAATCTCCGTTAGTTATTGTTGTTTTCTGAGCGAGGGGCGCGTCAGTGCCGTGGGGCGTGTGCCACGGCGGGAAGGGCAATCACCCAGCGGGGCGAGGAGCAAGGAGTGGCAGGGAAAGAATGGCGGAACATGGCTGACCTCTTGTTTTTTATCAGTCCGGCCGCGCGTCAGGGGCGCGGGCTCGGAGGGTGCCGAGCAGATCACGTGCCAGGTTGTCGCAACGCGGTTGCAGAGCGGATGAGGCCACTGATGCACGTCTCGATAGGCGGATATTTGCTCGTTGGATAGGCTTGATTGGCAATAATCCGCTGGTCGGCCAGTGTGGTCTGGCCGCTTTCGGCTGTGCGCTCCTGTCACATTTTGGTGTCAGTGGCGGCTATCCCGCCTGGCTCGCAGAATGAGTGCCAACCCAGTCACATTGCTCCGGGTGGGTTTTCCCCTAGACTTGCCTGACCGATCAGGACGGTATATTCCCCGTGGGTTCAGAGGGTCTTCGATGAGCATGCAGAACAAGCCGCAGATGGTGGAAGCCGTGATGTTCTTCAGTGAACGCGGTATCTGCAAACAGATGATGTTCCCTGAATTCGAAGCCTTGCTCGACGGCGTGGTGAACATGCCCGAGTTCGCCGACGAAGAGATGCGCGCGGTGTTCGTGGCGATCAACCCACGTCTGCTGGTCCGGTCGGCGGTATTCTTCCTGCTGGATTTCGACGAGGACGGCCGCCCCGACAAGGGCTGGAACATTCCTCTGCAGCATCTGGCCGAGCGCGCCGGCCGTGGCCCGGATCTCGGTGCCGGGCCGATTCGCCTGGCTTGTCGCAGCCAGTGCCCGGTGTCCTGGCATCAGATGCACCTATGGGACCCCAGCCTGGCGCCGGGGCAGAACGATCTGGTGTTGCTGCGTGATGCGGTCAAGCGCAATCAGCTCGGGCTTCTGGTCGAGGACGACAGTACCCAGGCGGTGGTTGCCGAACGTCTGCAGGTGGCCTCCGAAGACAAGTGGTATGCCCCGGACCCGGCCAAGGAGGTGGCCGACCAATTGGCGCAGAAGATGGATCAGGAACACCGCGCCAAGACTGCGCAACTGATTCAGCAGCAGCGTCTGCGCATCACCAGCCTGACCCAGCAGCATGAGGAAGAGCTGGCCAAACTCAAGTTGGCCAGCGAGGAGCAGAGCAAGCAACTGCAGGCACAGCTGCATGGCCTGCACCAGGCGCTGCGCCAGCAGGAGGCGCTCAACGCCAATCTCAAGGCGCAACTGGCGGCTCAGGCCGAAAGCTACCAGAGCAGCCGCGAGGAAATGACGCAGCAGCTGCGTGCCCTGGAGCGCCACGGGCGTACCGAGGGCGATATTCTGCGCGCGCAGTTCGACGGCGAGGTGCGCGCCAAGGTCGCCGCGGCCGTGGCCGAATACAAGGAGCAGATCGCCGTGCGTGACGTCGAACTGGCCTATCGCAACGAGCTGGATGCGCAACTGCAGGCAGAGATCGAGCGCCTCAAGCGTGAGCGCGATGCCTTCGCCAGCCAGGGCGGTGATCAGGTGCTGGAGCGGCTGGCCAAGCTCGGCGTGGTGTTCGTGGTGTACCATCCCGGTGCTGGGCACCTGACCATTGCGCTGCAGGATGTTGCCCGTTATCAGGACAACCCCATGGCCTACGCCGCAGCCAAATGCTTCGTTTCCGAAGAACAGTACCGCCAATGGCTGGCGCATTATCAACAGCCCAGCTGCGATGCGACCTTGCCCAGTGGTGAGCGCTGCGCCATCCCCATCGACCGTATCGACACGCCCAGTCGTTTCACCTTGGGTGATTCGAACTGCTGTACGCGGCACAAGGCGAGCAGTCGTCTGCGTACCGTCAGCTGATTTTGCCGATACACATTCCCCACTGGCGCCCACAGGCGCCGTTGCACCCCGTGAAGCTGCCCTGGCTCGAGGCGGCCGGCGTCGAGCTGGCCTGCCTGCGCCTCGATCTGGTCGACCCGCTGGTGTCAGGCAACAAATGGTTCAAGCTCGCGCCTTATCTCGAACAGGCGGCGGGCGCAGGCGCGCAGGGGGTGATCAGCCTCGGTGGTGCACACTCCAATCACCTGCATGCGCTGGCCGCTGCGGGGCAGCGTTTTGGCTTCGCCACCGTCGGTTTGCTGCGTGGTGAAGCGCAGCGGACGCCGACCGTCGATGACCTGCAACGCATGGGTATGGAGCTGCACTGGCTGGGTTATGGCGGCTATCGCGCGCGCCATCAGCCGGATTTCTGGGCGCCCTGGCTGGAACGCTACAGCGGTTTTCAGACGATAGGCGAAGGTGGCCTGGGTTTGCCCGGTGCCCGAGGTTGCAGCACGCTGGTGGAGATGGCCGAAATACAGCTGAGCACAATCGGCTGGGACGATTTCGATGCCTGGTGGCTGGCCGCCGGGACCGGCACCACGCTAGCCGGAGTGGTGCTGGGAGAGAGGCGACGCACCGTGTTCGGTGCACTGGCCGTGCCGGGGGACCATGGCGTCGCTGCCCAGGTCGCCACGCTGCTGGAGGAGGCCGGTGAGGCGCAGCGGCGCTACCAGTTGGTCGATGCCTCGCGCGGCGGTTTTGCCCGGCTCGACGAGCCGCTGCGCCAGTTCATCCTGCACACCGAAGGTGCCAGTGATCTGCCGCTGGAGCCGGTGTATACCGGCAAGGCGCTGATGGCGCTGCGCGATTTCTGCGAGCGTGGTCAACTTGCGCGCGGCAGTCGGCTGATCTTCATTCATACTGGCGGCTTGCAGGGGCGTCGAGCGCTGATGGGCGCAGACGCCGACTACACTCAGGTCTGACCAGCGGAGCCTGGAAACCCACATGAGCGAACCCCTTACCCCCGAACAGCTACGCAGCCTGACGCCGCTCAATGTGCTCTCCGAGCAGCAATGGCGCGAGTTGCGTAGCCAGTTGGTGCCGCAACCCCTGCTGGCCGGGCAGTTGCTGTTTCGCCAGGGGGACCAGGCGCGCCTGACCTGCTATCTGCTGGCCGGCGAGCTGCAGTTGCAGGACGCCGAGGGGCGTACGCAGACGGTTCAGGCCGGCAGCGAGATCAGCTGTCATCCGTTGTCCCCGGGCTTGCCGCGCCTGCAGGAGGCGCGCGCCGTGACCGACCTCAGCGTGCTGATGATCGACAGCGCTACTCTGGATCGCCTGTTGACCTGGCGTCTGGCGCATCAGGACCTGCTGCTGGCGCTGCAACAAAGTGGCGCCGACATCGAATGGCTGGAGCGGCTGTTGGAAAACCCGCTGTTTGCCAAGGTGCCGCCGACCAACGTGCAGAACATGCTGGCTCGCCTGCAAAGAATCGAGCTTGCGGCCGGCAGCCAGGTTCTTGAAGAGGGTGCCAGCGGTGATTGCTGTTATTTCCTGGAAAGTGGTCGCGCCGAGGTGATTCGAAGTGCCGGCAGCGATCGTCAGGTGCTGGCTGAACTGGAAGTGGGCGCCTGTTTCGGCGAGGAAGCGCTGCTGGCCGACCGGCCACGCAATGCCACGGTGACCATGGTCGAGGCCGGCAGTGTGCTGCGTCTGGATCGCCAGGATTTCTTCGCCCTGCTCAAGGCGCCCGTGGTGGCCGAGGTATCGCTGGGTGAGGCGGCCAGGTTGCTGGCGCAGGGCGCGCAGTGGCTCGACGTGCGCCTGTTGGAAGAATACGAGAAGGCGCATGCGCCCCAGTCCCTGCACATGCCGTTGCAGCTGCTGCGCCTGAAGGCGCGTCTGCTGGATCGATCACGTACCTATCTGTGCTACTGCGACAGCGGCAAACGCAGCAGCAGTGCGGTGTTTCTCCTTTCGCAACTGGGTTACAGCGTTTACGCCTTGCGTGAAGGGCTGGATGGTCTGCCGGCGGTGCAACGCGATGCACTGCTCTGCGAAAGCGGTGCTGGGTATCTGGCGCGTTCCGGCGGGCGTACCGAGCGCAGTCGTTGAGCAGCGCTGGCTCTGGGGCAAGCGTAGCCCGGATGAAAGCCGGGGATTGCAGGCGCATGCGTCCCGGATCGCATCCGGGCTACGAGGGCGTCGGCCATTGATCGCTGACCAGAAAGATCCGCTCGACTTCTCGCCAGTCTCCCGCCCGATCCTCTTCCAGGCGTACCAATAATTGCGCCTGGGCCTCGTGCCGTAACAGGCTCAGCCATTGCTGGAACATTGCTACGGACCAGACCTCGTCAGTCTTCAGCAGCGCCGGGGCCAGCCAGGTCAGCCTTGGCAGCGGTTGCCAGCGGGCATCCGGCCTCGCCGCGGCGAAGGCGTCCCAGTCGCGCCGATGCAGCCAGCCGCCCCGACAATGTCCAGGCATCGCGCCGCGAGGCGCTGGGCAACTGCCGGGCCAGGGATAGAACAGATAGCCGCCAAGCCAGAAGGCCGGGCGGGCCTCGCTCACTTGCAGCTCGTTCAGCGGTCCCCTGGCTTCGCGCCGCGACGACAGGGGCAATTGGTGATGCGCCAGATGGCTCAGTTTCAGGTCGAGTCGATCATGGCTGCCAGGCCCGAGCCAATCGGCGGCATCACTGCTGGCGGTACCCAGATAGAACTTCACCGCCAGCTCCAGATGATGTTCGCCTTCCTCGTCGCGCAACAGCAGATCCAGCTCGCCGAGGGTGCGACCGCCGTGGCGGATCGGCACATTGGCGGCAATCACTTCGACGTCCGTTGCGGCATGCAGGGTGAACTGCCATAGGCGCTCGTAATAAAGGCCC
This sequence comes from Pseudomonas sp. UBA6323, assembly GCF_002439135.1. Taxonomy (NCBI): domain Bacteria; kingdom Pseudomonadati; phylum Pseudomonadota; class Gammaproteobacteria; order Pseudomonadales; family Pseudomonadaceae; genus Pseudomonas; species Pseudomonas sp. UBA6323. Next base: position 21,766 of record NZ_DJSX01000085.1, read on the forward strand.
AAACGCCGTAGCGGTTTTACCGCCAGCCAGGCGTGCAGGGCGCCGGCATCGCGGTCCTGTTGCACAAGCCAGTCTGCCAGGCGCTGCGGCTGCCGACTCCAGACACTGGCTTGCAGGGGATGACGCTGGACTTTCGTGGTCTCACCCAGCAGAGGCGGTGAGAGCAGTGCCCAGGCCAGGTCGCGTACCGCTGGGGTGCGCAGGCCGGGCAGCAGGTCATGCAGCGTGACGGAAACATTCATGGCCCGAGCATAGCGCAGTCGCAGGGCTGGTTTGCTGCGGTGCGGGCCTTTGGCCGATAATCACCCATCGTTTATCTGTCTGGCGGGAGTCCCATGGAGCAATTTCGCAATGTTGGCATCATCGGGCGCCTGGGCAGTACGCGGGTGCTGGAGACCGTGCGGCGGCTCAAGCGCTTTCTGCTCGACCGCCACCTGCATGTGATTCTCGAGGACACCATCGCCGATGTATTGCCCGGCCACGGCCTGCAGACCTCCTCGCGCAAGATGCTGGGTGAAGTCTGCGACCTGGTGATCGTCGTCGGCGGTGACGGCAGCATGCTCGGCGCGGCACGTGCCCTGGCGCGACACAAGGTTCCGGTGCTGGGGATCAACCGTGGCAGCCTGGGCTTTCTCACCGATATCCGCCCCGATGAGCTGGAGCTGAAAGTGGCGCAGGTGCTCGAAGGGCAGTACCTGACCGAGAACCGCTTCCTGCTCGAGGCCGAAGTTCGCCGCCAGGGCGAAGCCATCGGCCAGGGCGATGCGCTCAATGACGTGGTGCTGCACCCCCGCAAGTCGACGCGGATGATCGAGTTCGAGCTGTACATCGATGGCCAGTTCGTCTGCAGCCAGAAGGCCGACGGCCTGATCGTCGCCACGCCCACGGGGTCTACCGCTTATGCGCTGTCCGCTGGCGGGCCGATCATGCATCCCAAGCTCGATGCCATCGTGGTCGTGCCGATGTACCCACACACCCTGTCCAGCCGGCCCATCGTGGTTGACGGGCACAGTGAGCTGAAGGTGGTGGTGTCGCCGGATATGACCATTTATCCGCAGGTCTCTTGTGACGGCCAGAATCATTTCACCTGCGCGCCGGGCGATACCCTGCATGTGGCCAAGAAGGCGCAGAAGCTGCGCCTGATCCATCCGCTGGATCACAACTACTATGAGGTCTGCCGGACCAAACTGGGTTGGGGCAGCCGCCTGGGAGGGCAGGACTGAATGTCCCTCGACCCCCATCGTGGCTATGACCTGATCGGTGATATCCACGGTTGTGCGCGCACCCTCAAACGTCTGCTCGAGCGCCTGGGTTACAGCCGGCAGAGCGGCGTGTGGCGCCATCCGACGCGTATGGCGATCTTTCTCGGCGACCTGGTCGACCGTGGCCCGGGTATTCGCGAAGCCCTGCACCTGGTGCATGACATGGTGCGTGCCGGTCAGGCGCTGTGCATCATGGGCAACCATGAGTTCAACGCGCTGGGCTGGAGCACACCGGCGCCGCCGGGTAGTGGCCGCCAGTACGTGCGCGAACACAGCCCACGGCATCAGCGCCTGATGCGCGAAACCCTGGCGCAGTTCGAGGATCACCCGCAGGAGTGGCGCGAATTCCTGCGCTGGTTCTACGAGATGCCGCTATTCATCGATGCGGGGCGTTTCCGTGTCGTACATGCCTGCTGGGACGCCGAGCTGATCGCGCCGCTCAAGGCCCAGTTCCCCGATGGTTGCATCGACGAGCATTTCCTTCAGGCTGCAGCCGTACCGGGCAGTTTCGCCAACATGGCGCTCGACCGCCTCTTGCGTGGCACCGACATGCGCCTGCCGCATGGCCTGACTCTGACCGGTGGTGACGGCTTTACCCGTTCCTATTTCCGTACCAAGTTCTGGGAAGAAAATCCGCAGACTTATGGCGATATCGTCTTCCAGCCCGATGCCCTGCCGGAGTTGGCGGCGCAGACGCCGCTGAGCGAGCTGCAGAAGGACGAACTGCTGCGCTATGGCGCGCACGAGCCGCTGCTGTTCGTTGGGCACTACTGGCGGCGTGGCAAGCCGGCGCCGATTCGGCCCAACCTGGCCTGCCTGGATTACAGCGCGGTGGTCGGTGGCCGCCTGGTGGCTTATCGCCTGGACCAGGAAACGCGCCTGGATGCCGATAAATTCGTCTGGGTCGATGTCGACCCGCAGGAGGCGCCGCGATGACGGCAGTCGTAGTTTTGCGCTTGCCGCTGGATACCGATTTGAGCGGCTTCGTCGCCCTGTTGCAGCGTCTGCGAGTGCCGCACCGGGTGGCGGAAGAGGGTGGGCAACAGGTGCTCTGGGTGCCGAGTGAGGAGCTCGCCGAGCAGGTGCGTGAGCTTTACGTGCGCCATCCGCAGGGCGACGCGGGTGCCGAATTGCCGGCCAGGCCGGCGCCGGTGCGTGAGGGGTTTGTTGCCCAGTTACGGCGCAGCCCGGTGACGGGCCTGATGCTGCTGGCGACCTTTATCGTCTTCGCCGTGACCTGGGCGGGCGAGAATTTCTCGGCAATCCGCTGGCTGAGCTTCGTTGATTTTCGAATCGACGGCGAGCGCATCTATCTGACTTACCTTGAGGCCACGCTCGATAGCGGCCAGTGGTGGCGCCTGATCACGCCCATGCTGATCCACTTCGGCTGGCTGCACCTGGCGATGAACAGCCTGTGGTACTGGGAGCTGGGTCGGCGCATCGAGTTTCGCCAAGGGGCCATCGGCCTCCTGGGGCTGACCCTGCTGTTCGGCTTCGCTTCCAATTTCGCTCAATACTGGTGGGCTGGGCCGTCACTGTTTGGCGGCTTATCCGGTGTGCTCTACGGCCTGCTCGGGCATTGCTGGATCTACCAGCGCCTGGCGCCGAACCCGGTTTATCGCCTGCCGCCCGGCGTGCTGGTGATGATGCTGATCTGGCTGGTGGTCTGCATGACCGGCATCTTCGAAACGCTGGGTATTGGCGCCATTGCCAATGCGGCACATGTGGGTGGCCTGCTCATCGGCTGCCTGACCGGGCTGCTTGGCGGTATGCTGGCAAGACGCTGATGCATTTGGTGGGCTGAAGCGGAACGCCGCCCGGCCGGCCCTACGATTTATTTGGAGACCTGTATGTCGTCCTTTCTCGATGCGATTGAAAACATCACCCCGGAAATCTACGAGAGCCTCAAGCTGGCCGTGGAAATTGGCAAATGGCCCGATGGCCGCAAGCTGACTCAGGAGCAGAAAGAACTGAGCCTGCAGGCGATGATCGCCTGGGAAATGCAGAACCTGCCGGAAGAGGAACGCACCGGCTACATGGGCCCGCAGGCATGCAGCAGCAAGTCCGAGCCGGTCCCCAACCTGCTGTTCAAGTCCTCGGATACCCTGCACTGATGAGCGAGTTGGGACGTGGCTCGCTGAGCAAGATGAAGGCGCATCTGGATGCGCCGGTGCAATACGCCTTTCGCCTGGGCGATGAAGAGGTGCCGGTCAACCCGCTGGTGGGCAAGCACCTGCGCCTGGAATACCTCGGCGCCATTCATTGCTCGCACTGTGGGCGCAAGACCAAGACCAGCTTCAGCCAGGGTTATTGCTACCCCTGCATGCAGAAACTGGCGCAATGCGACGTCTGCATCATGAGCCCGGAGAAATGTCACTACGACGCAGGCACCTGCCGTGAGCCGAGCTGGGGCGAGCAGTTCTGCATGACCGACCACATCGTCTACCTAGCCAACTCCAGCGGCGTGAAGGTCGGCATCACCCGTGCGACCCAGGTGCCGACGCGCTGGATCGACCAGGGCGCCACTCAGGCCTTGCCCATCCTGCGTGTGGCCACCCGGCAGCAGTCCGGCTTCGTCGAGGATCTGCTGCGCAGCCAGGTGGCGGACAAGACCAACTGGCGCGCACTGCTCAAGGGCGACGCCGCGCCGGTCGATCTGCTGGCCATTCGCGAGCAACTGTTCGATAGCTGCGGCGCGGGCATCACCGAGCTGCAGCAGCGTTTCGGCCTGCAGGCCATCCAGCCCTTGAGCGCGGCCGAGGTGTTGGAAATCCGCTATCCCATCGAGGCTTATCCGGCCAAGATCACCAGTTTCAACCTGGACAAGCAGCCCCTGGCCGAAGGTACCCTGCTCGGTATCAAGGGCCAGTACCTGATGTTCGATACCGGCGTGATCAATATCCGCAAATACACCGCCTACCAGTTGGCCATCCACGAGATCGCCACCTGACACCCGATTGCCACCGGCGCCCTAGGCGCCGCAGACGAGAGGCCAAGAGCCATGCGCACTGAACAATCCAAGACTATCTACCTGAAGGACTATCAGGTTCCCGATTACCTGATCGACGAGACCCACCTGACCTTCGAGCTGTTCGAGGATCACAGCCTGGTGCATGCGCAGCTCGTAATGCGGCGCAATCCCGAGGCTGGTGCCGGCTTGCCGAAGCTGGTACTCGATGGCCAGCAGCTTGAACTGTTGCACCTCAAGCTCGACGACCGTGAGCTGGGCGAGGGCGATTACAGCCTGACCGACAGCCACCTGACCCTGCAGCCGACCCAGGAGCGCTTCGTGGTCGACAGCACGGTACGCATCCACCCGGAAAGCAACACCGCGCTGGAAGGCCTGTACAAATCCGGCAAGATGTTCTGCACCCAGTGCGAGGCCGAGGGCTTTCGCAAGATCACCTTCTACCTCGACCGTCCGGATGTGATGAGCAAGTTCACCACCACGGTCAGCGCCGAGCAGCATGCCTATCCGGTGCTCTTGTCCAACGGCAACCCGATTGCCAGTGGCAGCGAGGAGGGCGGTCGTCATTGGGCCACCTGGGAAGACCCGTTCAAGAAACCGGCCTACCTGTTCGCCCTGGTCGCCGGTGACCTCTGGTGCGTGGAGGACAGCTTCACCACCATGAGCAACCGCGAAGTGGCGCTGCGCATTTATGTCGAGCCGGAGAACATCGACAAGGTGCAGCACGCCATGGACAGCCTCAAGCGCTCGATGAAATGGGACGAGGAGGTCTACGGCCGTGAGTACGACCTGGACATCTTCATGATCGTGGCGGTCAACGACTTCAACATGGGCGCCATGGAGAACAAGGGCCTCAACA
>NZ_DJSX01000082.1:0-10747 GCF_002439135.1 Pseudomonas sp. UBA6323
CCGGTAGCGCTGCTGCTCGAAGCTCCGATCCCTGATTTCGCCGAGGCGGTTGAAGAACACCGCCCTGGCCAGGGAGTTGCGCGCCTCGCCCTTGTTCAGTCCGGCATGCACGCGGCGACGTAGCTCTACGCTTTGCAGCCAGTCGAGGATGAACAGTGTGCGCTCAATCCGGCCCAGTTCGCGCAAGGCCACGGCCAGACCGTTCTGGCGCGGGTAGCTGCCGAGCTTGCGCAGCATCAGCGAGGCAGTGACGGTGCCCTGCTTGATCGAGCTGGCCAGGCGCAGGATGTCGTCCCAGTGGGCGCGGACATGCTTGATGTTCAGGGTGCCGCCAACCATTGGGCGCAATGTCGGGTAGTCCTGGACGCTATTCGGAACATACAGCTTGGTTTCGCCGAGGTCGCGGATGCGCGGTGCGAAGCGGAAGCCCAGCAGGTGCATCAGGGCGAAGACGTGATCGGTGAAGCCAGCCGTGTCGGTGTAGTGCTCCTCAATCCGTAGGTCGGACTCGTGGTACAGCAAGCCGTCAAGCACATAGGTGGAATCGCGCACGCCGACATTCACCACGCGGGTGCTGAACGGTGCGTACTGGTCGGAAATATGGGTGTAGAACAGCCGCCCCGGCTCGCTGCCGTACTTCGGGTTGACGTGCCCGGTGCTTTCACCCCGCCCGCCCGCCCAGAAGCGCTGGCCATCGGAAGAAGAGGTCGTTCCGTCGCCCCAGTGAGCGGCGAAGGTATGACGGTACTGGTGGTTGACCAGCTCGGCTAGGGCCGCCGAGTAGGTTTCGTCTCGGATGTGCCAGGCTTGCAGCCAGGATAGCTTGGCGTAGGTCAGGCCGGGGCTCGACTCGGCCATCTTGGTCAGCCCGAGGTTGATCGCATCGCCCAGGATCGCTGACAGCAGCAATGTCCGGTCTTTGGCCTCGGCACCGTCCTTCAGGTGGGTGAAGTGGCGGCTGAAGCCCGTCCAGTCGTCCACGTCCATCAGCAGTTCGGTGATCTTGATGCGCGGCAGCAACTGGCTGGTCTGGTCGATCAGCGCCTGCGCGGTATTGGGCACCGCGGAATCCAGTGGGGTGATCTTCAGCCCCGACTCGGTGAGGATGGCATCGGGCAGCTCGTTGTCCTTGGCCAGGCGGGTGACGGTGGCCAGCTGCTCGTCCAGTAGCTGCAAGCGCTCTTCCAGGTACTGGTTGCTGTTCGGGTTGATCGCCAGGGGCAGAGCCTGCGCATGCTTGAGCGCGGCGAACCTCTCTGCCGGCAGCAGGTAGTCGTCAAAGTCGCGGAACTGCCGCGAGCCCTTGACCCAGATGTCGCCGGATCGCAGCGCGTTCTTCAGCTCGGACAGGGCGCAGATTTCGTAAAAGCGCCGGTCGAGGCCTTCCGGGGTTATCACTAGCGGCTTCCAGCGCGGCTTGATGAAGGCGGTGGGCGCATCGGCCGGCATCTTGCGCAGGTTGTCGGCGTTCATCTCGCGCAGGGCCTGCACGGCCGCCAGCACGCCTTGCGCAGCCGGGGCGGCGCGCAGTTCCAGCACCTCCAACAAGGCCGGCGTATAGCGGCGCAGGGTGGCGAAGTTCTCGCCAACCAGGTGCAGATGGTCGAAGCCCTCCGGCCGGGCCAGCAGCTCGGCCTCGCTGACGCTCTCGGTGAACTCGTCCCAGGGAATCACCGCCTCGATGGCGGCGTAGGGATCGCTGCCGCTTTCCTTGGCCTCCAGCAGGGCCTGGCCGATCTTGGAGTACAGGCGCACCTTGTCGTTGATCGCCTTGCCTTGCTTCTGGAACTGCTGCTGATGCTTGTTCTTGGCGCTGCTAAACAGCTTGACCAGGATGCGGTCGTGCAGATCGACCAGCTCATCAATCACGGTCGCCGTACTCTCCAGCACCACGGCGGCCAGGGTCGCGTAGCGCCGCTGCGGCTCGAACTTACCGAGGTCTTTGGGCGTCATCTGCCCACCCTCGCGGGCCAGCTTGAGCAGGCGGTTCTGGTGGATGTGCCGGCCCAGAGCTTCGGGCAAATCCACCAGCTGAAATGTCTTCAGCCGCTCGATGTGTTCGAGCATGTGCCGGGAGTTCGGTTTTAGTGGGGCCTGCCGCAACCAGGTCAACCAGGTGATGCTGCTGCCGGCCTTGAGCTTCAACAGCTCGTCCAGCTTGGCCCGATGCGAGTCCGTGAGTGGTTCGACGAGGGCGCGGTAGACCCGGCGATTGGCCCGCGCAATGGCTTCCGAGCAGGCCCGGTCAATCACGCTCAGCGCCGGCAGGATGCGCCGCTTCTGCCGCAGACTCTCCAGCGCCTGGCCGGCCAGCAGCAAACCCTTATCGGTCTGCTGGGCCAACTCGGTCAGCTCGCGCACCAGGGCGCGGAAGTCGGACAGGCCGAACGGGGCCAGTTGTAGGTAGGTGCGCAGTTCCTGGGCGTGCTCGCGGCGAGTCACGTCGCGTTCGCCGTACTTCGCCCAGCTCGCCGGGTCGGCCTGAACTTGCTTGGCCACCCACTGGATGACCGGCTCGGGCAGCTCACTGTCAGTACCCAGTGCGTAGCCGGGGTAGCGCAGCAGGCAGAGCTGCACCGCAAAGCCCAGGCGGTTGGCGTCGCCGCGCCGCTGGCGGATCAGCGACAGGTCGGAGTCGTTGAAGGTGTAGTAGCGGATCAGGTCATCCTGGCTTTCTGGCAGCGCAAGCAAGGTGTCTCGCTCAGTGGCCGAGAGAATCGAGCGACGCGGCATGGTTCAGTCGTCCGTGCGAAGGTACTGGTAGAGGGTTTCACGGCTGATGCCGAACTCGCGGGCGAGCTGAGCCTTCGGCTCGCCCGCAGCGGCCCGCTGCCGCAACGTGATGGCTTGCTCGTCGGAGAGGGCTTTCTTGCGGCCCCGGTAGGCACCGCGCTGCTTGGCCAGGGCGATGCCCTCGCGCTGCCGCTCGCGGATCAGGGCGCGCTCGAACTCGGCAAAGGCACCCATGACCGACAACATGAGGTTGGCCATGGGAGAGTCCTCGCCGGTGAACACCAACCCCTCCTTCAAGAACTCGATGCGTACACCGCGCTTGGTCAGCTTTTGCACCAGACGGCGCAGATCGTCGAGGTTGCGCGCCAGGCGATCCATGCTGTGCACCACCACGGTATCGCCTTCGCGGACGAATCCGAGCATAGCCTCCAGTTGCGGGCGCTGGGTGTCCTTGCCTGAGGCCTTGTCGGTGAACAGCTTGCCGATCTCGACCTGCTCAAGTTGGCGTTCCGGGTTCTGGTCATAACTGCTGACTCGGACGTAACCGATGCGTTGTCCCTGCAAGATGCCTCCATAGGCTGGATGGGCGGTAGGGCTTACGTTGGTTTTTGGTTCCATTGCGCCCGAAGCCTTGAATTTGTCAGGCTGAAATCTATGACCTTGGCAAGCATGTGTCAAAGAATGTGAAAGCGGACTCTATTCTCACGGCGCGGTGCGGCCTTGCCTGACATCCAGTTAGGGTATAGCTCAGGCTGACATCCAAACAGGACACCCTAGTCGGTGATGACTCGCAGAAATTGCCCTCTTCCTGTAGAATGTCGCGGCCATTGAGTTACCAAAGACACTCGATAAGACCTCATGCTCACCCTGCAAAATATGATCTGGCTGCCTACGCCGCCATAGCGCTTCGCCCCCCGCATCATCTGTGACTGCTTGCTCCGCCAGCGGTCGCGCTCTGCTGTGCTTTCGGTTTTAACACCCGCCACAGCCCCCCTACATCCGACAATTTGACCTCGTATCGACCAGCTGCACATGGCTTGCGCCATGCTGTGCTGCGCGATCCATTGCCTTGGGAATTCTGATGCTCCACTCGTTAAAGCAAACCTGGTTATCCAACATCCGTGGCGACATCCTCGCCGGTCTTGTGGTCGCCCTGGCCCTCATCCCTGAAGCCATCGCCTTCTCGATCATCGCGGGTGTCGACCCCAAGGTCGGCCTGTACGCCTCTTTCTGTATCGCCGTAGTGATCGCCTTTGTCGGTGGCCGCCCCGGCATGATCTCGGCCGCAACCGGAGCCATGGCACTGCTGATGGTGACCCTGGTCAAGAACCACGGTCTTGAATATCTGCTGGCCGCCACGCTGCTATGTGGCGTGTTACAGATCGCTGCTGGCTACCTGAAGCTCGGCTCACTGATGCGCTTCGTCTCGCGCTCGGTGGTGACCGGCTTCGTCAATGCCCTAGCGATTCTGATCTTTATGGCTCAACTGCCCGAGCTGACCAATGTCACCTGGCACGTCTACGCCATGACAGCCGCAGGCCTCGGCATCATCTATCTGTTCCCCTATATCCCCAAGATCGGCAAGCTCATCCCATCGCCGCTGGTGTGCATCATCGTGCTGACCGCCGTTGCCATGTCGGTTGGGCTGGATATCCGCACGGTCGGTGATATGGGTCAACTGCCGGATACGCTGCCAATCTTTCTCTGGCCTGACGTACCGCTGACGTTCGAGACGTTGGCCATCATCTTCCCTTACTCGGCAGCGCTGGCCGTGGTCGGTCTGCTGGAGTCGATGATGACCGCAACCATTGTCGACGACCTGACCGACACCCCCAGTGACAAGAACCGCGAGTGCAAGGGCCAGGGCGTGGCCAACATTGCTTCGGGTCTGATCGGCGGTATGGCCGGCTGCGCGATGATTGGTCAGTCGATCATCAACGTGAAATCTGGCGGTCGTTCTCGCTTGTCGTCCCTTGCCGCAGGCGTATTCCTGCTGCTGATGGTGGTATTCCTTGGCGATTGGCTAAAGCAGATCCCGATGGCTGCGCTGGTGGCAGTGATGATCATGGTGTCCATCGGCACTTTCAGTTGGGATTCGCTGCGCAACCTGAAGAAGCACCCGCTGTCGACCAACATTGTCATGGTCGTCACCGTTGTGGTCGTGGTGGCCACCCACAACCTTGCCTTCGGCGTGTTGGCCGGCGTGCTGCTGGCCGCGATGTTCTTCGCCAACAAGGTTGGCCATTACATGGCGATCAGCTCTTCGCTGGACGAAGCCGGCGAGCATCGTAGCTATAACGTCACCGGCCAGGTGTTCTTCAGCTCGGCTGACAAGTTCGTCGCTGCCTTTGACTTCAAGGAAGCCCTGAACAAGGTAACCATCGACCTGAATCGCGCCCACTTCTGGGATATCACCGCCGTAGCTGCCCTGGACAAGGTGGTTATCAAGTTCCGCCGCGAAGGCACCGAAGTTGAAGTGCTGGGACTCAACGAAGCGAGCGCCACTATTGTGGATCGCTTCGGTGTTCACGATAAACCCGACGCCATTGATCAACTCATGGGCCACTAAGAAGGAGAACAACGATGACCCAAGTAATTGCCTGTATAGACGGTTCCTCCTCGGCTCCAGCCGTATGCGACTACGCGGCCTGGGCCAGTCTGAGCCTGGAAGCCCCGCTGACCTTCCTGCATGTGCTGGATCAGCGCCAGTACCCGGTTGCGGCAGACCTGAGTGGCAATATCGGCCTTGGCAGCCGCGAGCATCTGCTCGATGAGCTTGCTTCCCTGGATGAACAGCGCGGTAAGTTGGCCCTGGAGCAGGGGCGGATCATGTTAGCGGCCGCGAAAGAGCGGGCCATGACGGATGGTGTGACCGCGCCGGAGTCCAAGCAGCGTCATGGCGATCTGCTGGAAAGCCTGCAAGAGCTGCAAACCGAAACGCGCCTGCTGGTCATCGGTCGCCAGGGCGAGTCTAGTGGCGGTCTGAGTCAGCATGTCGGAAGCCAGCTGGAGAGCGTGATCCGTATCATGCACCGGCCAATCCTTGTCACCCCAGCCAGCTTCCAAAAGCCCAAGAGCGCGATGCTGGCATTCGATGGCGGCGCTACCACCCGCAAGGGTGTGGAGATGCTGGCAGCCAGCCCGCTGCTGAAGGGGCTGCCGGTCCACCTGGTCATGGTTGGGCCCGTGAGCGATGAAGCGTCCGCTCAGCTGGACTGGGCGCAGAAAGTGCTGATCAACGCCGGCTTCACTGTTCGTGCCGAGACTCGGAGCGGAGAGATAGAGCCAACCCTGCACGCCTATCAGAAAGAGCATGGCATTGATCTGCTGGTGATGGGGGCCTATGGTCATTCCCGTATCCGGCAGTTCCTGGTCGGTAGCACCACGACCAGCATGCTCCGCACCACCACCAGTCCGCTGTTACTGCTGCGCTAATGGCCATGGACGACGCCCTCGATCTTGCCCATTTCAAGACCCTGCTGGAACAGCGGGCTGCCGAGCTGGATCGATTGCTGGAAGACGCTGAGTCTCGCTCGCAATCGGTAGAGTTGGATCAAAGCAAGGTAGGGCGTCTGTCGAGAATGGATGCACTCCAGCAGCAAGCAATGAACGATGCCATTCGCAGTCGGGCGCAGCATGAACGCGTCCGCCTCCAACTGGCCCTCAAGCGTTGGCGCGAGGGTGAGTATGGCTGGTGTAACCAATGCGGCGAGTTGATCGCCTCGGGCCGCCTGGAATTTGATCCGGCCACGCTGCTGTGCATCACCTGTGCGAGTCGCACAGAGTCGGGTTGAAACCATCACGGCTCGTGGCGTCAGCCCCAATTAACGAGGCTTCTAATGTATTTGATGGCTAAAAACTGGCTGGGCCGAACACGGAAAGCAAGCGCTTGGATGTGGGCACTGCTGTGCCTTGTGTTGCTTACCGTATTCCAAGTCCGCACCCATCACCTGGATGATCGTTTGTACTTCTGGATCAAGACCAATTGGCACACTGACGATTGGCAGGAGCGCTCTGTGTGGCTGCCTAGCTATCGGGTTGAGCTGGACGCTAAGGCGGTTTCCGGGGTGGACAACAATCTTTCGGGTCTGACCTTCGACCCTGACCTAAACCTGCTGTGGGCGGTCACCAACGGCCCAAACGAACTATTGGCCCTTAGTCGTGACGGTGATGTGGAAAGGCGCTATAGCCTGGACGGTTTCCACGATGTGGAGGCGGTGTCCTATGCCGGCAACGGCCAGCTGGTAATCGCCGAAGAGCGCCGGCAGAGCCTGGTTGTCGTGGATGTCCCCATCGCCGAAGACGGTAAACTTTCTCCTGCTCGACCATTGAGCCGAGACCAGTATCCAGCGCTGACCCTGACGCTTGGCAAGGAAGACAACAAAGGCCTTGAAGGGCTCGCCTACGACCTGAAAGGTGATCGCTTGTTTGTGACCAAGGAGCGTGACCCACGCCAATTGCTGGAAGTGAGCGGCCTTCGTGCCAGCCTGGCAGGAGGCTTTTCCCTGCACGTCCGCGACCTGTCCAGCCTGGTAAAAGACAAGGTGTTTGCGACTGACTTATCTTCGGTCGTCTTCGATCAACAGAGCGGCCATCTGATTCTGCTCAGCGACGAGTCGAAACTGCTGATCGAAATGACCGACGAGGGCAAGGTGGTGAGTTTCCGCTCCCTGGCGCGCGGTTTTGCCGGTTTGCTGAAGGGCATACCTCAAGCCGAAGGTGTAACCATCGACGATGAAGGGTATTTGTACGTGGTCAGCGAGCCGAACTTGTTCTATCGCTTTACCCGCGAGACAGATTGGACCAGTCAACAAGCTACAGTCAGGCGTGGCCGGGACGCTTGAACTGTTAGCGTACGATTTTTTCCGAATTCTGCGGGCTCCCCCATTACAGACGTTTGTTCCCAGCTCTTCGCATGAGGGCGATCGCAAGAGCGCCTTCTCGAATGCAGTCGCGCTTCAGTACGGCTTTTGCCAGCCTAGCGGGCTAGGTGGATTGACTGCTCTAGCACGAGCTTTATAGGGGTTTATAGTTAATTATAGAGCGATTATAAAATCCTATTTTGGACGTCCGATTTGTCCTGAAACTGGTGGACTGGTAGTTAAGAGCTGCGGTTCTGCTACCCCGCTCCGGTAGTTGCCTCTCACCATTTATAGGCGGAACTCAGGGATGAGGGTAGGCTGATATTGTCAATCTATGTTGTTCCAAGGTCGGTAATTTATTCGATGCGGCCATAGCCTTGTGTCAAACTATGTTACCGAAGTTGGCGACTAAGCCCTTGGTTTTTCTCAGTGTTTTCAAGGGGGCTTGTGTCAATCTATGTTGTTGCCGACCACCCGTCCAGATGGACGGGCTTTTGCGTTTCTATCACGCCGAAACGCCGCTCAGGTGCAGCTCTTCCGGGCGCAGCGTAAGCACACGAACGCCTTCGCGGGTGACCGCCACGGTGTGTTCGAATTGCGCGGAGAGTTGGCCGTCACAGGTCACCACCGTCCAGCCGTCGCGTAGGGTGCGAACGTCCGCCGTTCCCTGATTGAGCATGGGCTCGATGGTGAATGTCATGCCTTCGCGTAGCGTCAGGCCGGTGCCGGCTTTGCCCCAGTGCAGCACTTCCGGCGGCTCGTGCATTTCCCGGCCAATACCGTGGCCGCAGTAGTCGCGAACCACCGAATAGCCGTGGGCACGAGCGTGCCGTTCGATGGCGTGGCCGATATCGCCGAGGCGGGCGCCCGGCCTCACGGCTGCGATGCCCTTGCACATCGCTTCATACGTCACTCGGGTGAGCTGACGAGCCTGGTCCGACACCCTGCCGATCAGGTAGATCTTGCTCGAATCGGTGATGTAGCCGTTCTTTTCCAAGGTGATATCGAAATTCACCAGATCGCCGTCGCGCAGCATCTCGTTCGCGCTGGGTACCCCATGGCATACCACCTCGTTGCGCGACGTGTTCATGGCGTAGGCGAAACCATACTGCCCCTTGCTCGCCGGACGCGCCTTGAGTTCATCCACGATGTACTTATCCACAAGGTCGTTGACTTGCAGGGTCGACATGCCGAGCAGGTCCAGCCGGTCCAGATAGCCGAAAACGGACGCGAGCAATCTGCCGGACTCCGCCATCAGAGCGATCTGTTCGGGCGTCTTGCTCATGACGCGTCCGCCATACGCGGCGGTACCGCCACGCCGGCCGCGCGCAGCTCGGCGGCCATCACCTCATTGAAGCTCAGCGTCGGGTTCATCTCGCAGAGCATGCCGATGCGAATCCAGAAGCCTGCCTGGGCATTGATGGAGCGGCCCGAGACGCTGCTTGCCCGACGGATTTGGTCATGCAGCTCATCATCGATATTAACGATGCCCATAGCGGTTTCCTTTATATATTTCGTATATGAAGCATATATAAACACGGACGGGATTGTTCCACCAGCATCGGTAGCAGGACAAAGGCGACTCTCTCATCCTTTACACTAGAGCTGTCCGTCTGCCAGGAGTGCGCAAGCGGGCCCAAGCAAGGCTGGAACAGGAGAGCGGATGAAGCGCGCAGATGTAAAACGCAGAACGGCCGAGGGCGTTCTATTCGATACCCAGATCATGGCCAATCCGGCCAATACCGCCGAGTGGATCGTGTTTTTCAAGAAAGAGGCCGGCCGCAGCTTCTTTCTGGTGGATGAAACCGAGCAGGTAGAAACCTTTGCCAGCCTGGATGAAGTGATACCGGAGCTGCGGGTTCTGGGGATCAAGCGGGTCGAGGTGCAGCTCTGAGAAGTTGCACACAGTTGCCGTGGATCAACATGTGGATATCCTCGTGATACCTGGCTGTAGGCCTTATAAATTGAGGGCTTCAGTAACTTGTACAGAAACTGCTCGCTTACGCGCCCACTATCCACAGGGTATTTGGATAACAGGCTGGTTATCTTGTTGATAAGTATATGAGGGCCTTTTGTGGCAAGGCTTTCAGCGAACTGTACGCTTTATCGCCAGGCTCAATGGTTACCAGGGCGGTAAAGATGGCGATGATTGGCGTCATATAGCGCCGATTCTGCAAACGCACCGGGCTCGAGCACCCGCCCAACGAGGATCAGTGCCGTGCGGCGAAAGCCCTTGGCGGCAACTTTCTCTTCGATATCGGCCAGGGTGCCCAGCACCCAATCCTGATCCGGCCAACTCGCTCTGTGGATAACCGCGATGGGGCAGTCGGCACCGTAGTGCGGCAGCAGTTCACCGACGATGGCCGCTAACTGGCGAACACCGAGATGGATGGCCATGGTCGCGCGGTGTCGGGCCAGGTCATGCAGCTGTTCGCCCTCGGGCATCGGTGACGTAGTGCCGTAGCGGGTGAGGATCACCGTCTGGGCGATACCCGGTAGCGTCAGCTCGGATTCCAGCAGGGCCGCGCAGGCGGCGGTGGCGGTGACGCCGGGAATGATTTCGAAGGGAATGCCCAGGCCACGCAGTTCGCGAATCTGCTCGCCGATGGCGCCGTATAGCGAAGGGTCGCCGGAGTGTACGCGGGCCACATCCTGACCGCGCTTATGGGCCTGATGCAGGAGGTTGACGATTTCCCCAAGATTCAGCTCGGCGGTGTTCACCACCTGTTCGGCGCTGTGGCCTTGCAGCACGGCCTCGGGCACCAGCGAGCCGGCATAGAGGATCACCGGGCACTGGCGGATCAGCCGCTGGCCCTTGACGGTGATGAGGTCGGGATCGCCGGGACCGGCGCCGATGAAATGAACGGTCATGGGGTTTCCGCGGCCAGGGCGACAAGCAGTTCGGCGGCGCTGGCGAAGTCGCAAACGACGCAGGGCAGGGGGGGGCGGCGCAGGATCAGCACCGGCAGGCCCCGCTCGCGGGCCACCTGCAACTTGGGCTGGGTGGCGGCGCTGCCGCTGTTCTTGCTGATCAGCACATCGAAGTCGCCCGCGGCGAAGAGTGCGCGTTCGGCCTCCAGGGCGAAGGGGCCGCGGTCGGCGATGATCCGCGCCCGTGCGTGGCCGGGATGGGCGTCGAGCAGGCGCAGGGT
>NZ_DJSX01000016.1:0-21447 GCF_002439135.1 Pseudomonas sp. UBA6323
ACCTCGTCGGCGACCACGGCGAAGCCGCGGCCCATTTCACCGGCGCGAGCGGCCTCGATGGCGGCATTGAGGGCGAGCAGGTTGGTTTGCTCGGCGATGCCGTGAATGACGCCGACCACGCGGCTGATGTGCTGGCTGTCTTCGGCCAGGCGCTCGATGCTGCCGGCGCTCTGCTGCACTCCGCGCGACAGGGCTGCGATGGACTGCTCGACGCGTTCGACCACCTGCTGGCCGGCGCGGGCCAGTTGGTCGGCGTTCAGCGACTGATCGCGGGTGGTGCCGGCGTGATCGGCGATGTGCTGAACCGTCGCCGACATTTCGTTGATCGCGGTGGCGGCCTGGTCGGTTTCGCTCTGCTGGCTGAGCATGCCCTGGCGCACGGCGCCCATGCGTTCGGCCATGTTGCGCGTACCGCTGTTCAACTCGCTGGCGACCTGGCCAACCGTGCCGACCACACGCTGGTAGCCGGCCTGCATGGCATTGAACGCGGCGGCCATCTGGCCGACCTCATCGCGGCTCTCCAGCGGCACGCGCAGCGACAGGTCGCCGCTGCGCTCGGCCTGCAGCATGACGTCCTTTAGCGTGTTGAGGTGGCTGAGCAGGAAGCGGATCAATAGCTGCGAGGCTGCCAGCAGCAACAGCATCAGCACGGCGACCGCCAGGGCGTAGGTGAGGGCGTGCTCGGCGAACAGATCGAGCAGGCTGGGTGCG
The DNA here is from genome assembly GCF_002439135.1 of Pseudomonas sp. UBA6323. Lineage (NCBI taxonomy): Bacteria > Pseudomonadati > Pseudomonadota > Gammaproteobacteria > Pseudomonadales > Pseudomonadaceae > Pseudomonas > Pseudomonas sp. UBA6323. Next base: position 712 of record NZ_DJSX01000016.1, read on the forward strand.
CGAGCGGTGACCGCCAGGTTGCGCCCATCGCTGAGGGTGACGCGCTGCGCGCCGATCACCGGCGAGTCGCCGAAGCGGGCGTCATGCTCCAGTGGCTGCCAGCCGCTGGCATCGGGGGCACCTTGGGCGCCCGGCAGGCTGCCTTGCAGCACCTGGATATTGGCCGCGCTGGGCAAGGGCGATTGTTGCGGCCACTGTTGCAGCAGGCGCGCCTGCTCCAGCGCAGCCAGCCTGGCATCGGCACTGCGGGCCTGTTGCTCGGTATGCAGGGCGAACAACACCAGCATCAGGCTGATGACGAAGGCAACGGCGTTGACCGCCCAGAATTTGTACTTCAGAGAAAGATTGCTGATCCAGGCGCCCATGCTGTGGTTATCCGTGTCGCTGCATTCACTGTTGGCTATATGCCAGCAGTATGCCGTGGAAAACAACCGGAGTCTTGACGTCAATCAAGACTCCGGTGCCGGACTCTCGAGTATGGCTGGCATGTTGAAGAACGCCCGGGCGCAGGCCGTGGTCTGCGCCGCCAGCGCCTGTTCACTTTCAGCGCGATGCAGGGCCACCTCGCGCAATACCTCGCCGAGGTAGGCCGGCTCGTTACGCCCGCTCTTGGGCTTTGGCCGCAAGCTGCGCGGTAGCAGGAAGGGCGCATCGGTTTCCAGCATCAGGCGCTCGCCAGGGATGTCCTTGAGCAGCGGGTGCAGGTGCGTGCCGCGGCGTTCGTCGCAAACCCAGCCGGTGATGCCAATATGCAGGTCGAGGTCGAGATAGGCATACAGGGCCCGACGCTCGCCCGTGAAACAATGCACCACGGCTGCAGGCAACTGGTCGCGATAGTTGCGCAAAATCTCCAGCATGCGTTGGCTGGCTTCGCGCTCGTGAAGAAACACCGGCATCTGCAACTCGACGGCCAGCGCCAGCTGTTCTTCCAGCGCCTTTTCCTGGGCGGGGCGCGGGGAGAAATCTCGATCGAAATCCAGCCCGCATTCACCAACGGCGCGCACTTGTGGTTGTGCCAATAGCGACTTGAGGGCAGCGCTGCTGGTGTCGTTCCACGAGCTGGCGTCGTGAGGGTGGACCCCGGCGGTGCAGAACAGGCGTTCGCCGTTGGCGTCCAGCTGTCGGCAAAGTGCGAGGCTGGCCTCGCTTTCGTTCAGACTGGTGCCGGTCAGCACCATCTGGCACACGCCAGCGGCGTAGGCACGTTCGACCAGCGCTTCGGCCTGTACCGCGAGGCTGGGGTGGGTGAGATTGACGGCAATATCGATGAGCTGCATGGTGCCACCTGTAGGACGCGAAGGGGCAGAATAGCAGACGCCGTCCGTTCGTCAGGAAGTCGATTTAAAACAATAGGTTGTTGGCTGTTTTTAAGGTTGATGCAAGGTTGCGGGGTGGCGCGGCAACGCTCGGCTGTGCCAATCTCCGCGCCCGCCTTGTTGTCCGGCGGTTTAGGTCTGAAGCCGTCTGTCGCGCATCGGCGAGCAGCAGGCCATCAAGAGGCTTCGGCGGTCAACCGCCTTCCCTGGAGAGTCGATGTCGCGATTGCTGCTGATCCTGTGCCTGTTGGTCGTGCTGCCGTTGCCCGTCAGCGCGCGCCTGGCCGGCCCTCCGGAGGTCGGTAGCCAGACCCGCAGCGCTCGCGACCTGCCGGCTATCCGCAGCAGTGGCGAATTGCGCGTGCTGGTCAACCAGAGCCGCAACAGTTCCGGCTCGGTCAAGGGCCAGAGCATCGGCATCGAATACCACCGCCTGCGCGCTTTCGAGCAATACCTCAATCGCAATGCCCGTGATGGCCGTAGCCTCACGCTGAAGATCATCCCCAAGGCCAAGGATCAGTTGCTCGCTGCATTGCAGCGCGGCGAGGGTGATCTGGTCGCGCCCGGCGAGTTGCTCGATGTGCGGACCGGGCACGATGTCAGTGCCAGCACGGCGATTCGCCGCGAAGTGCCGCTGGTGCTGGTGTCCAAACAGGGCAACCGACATTACCGCAACCTCGAGCAGTTGGCCGGGCGCAGCCTGTCGTTGCCGGCTGGCAGCGCTGTGGGGGAGGCGTTGCGGCGCATCAACCGGCAACTTGCCGACCGCAAGCTGCCACCGATAGTGGTCGAGTGGGTCGATCCTACCCTGGCGGTCGAGGATGTGCTGGAGATGGTCCAGGCAGGCATCTTCGAGCGGACCGCGGTGGAACTGCCGATCGCCGAGCGCTGGGCCAAGGTGATGCCCAGGCTGCGCGTCGACAGGCATCTGGTTCTGGCGCGCGACGGCGACATGAAATGGTTCGTGCGCCCGGATGCGCCGATGCTGCGTGCCAGCATCGACCGCTTCTTCAACGGCTATCAGTCTCCGGCCGACCAGGATGCGGCATTCCAGCGTGTCTATCGTCGTCTGTACAAGGTGCACTCGCCGCTGGGGCGCGCCGAGCGGCAGCGTCTGGAGAAGGTGCGCTCGGTGTTGCAGCAGCATGCCGAGCAGCAGGGCTTCGACTGGCTGATGCTGGCTGCGCTGGCATTCAAGGAGTCGACCCTGAACCCATCGGCGCGCGGCGCGAGCGGTGCGACCGGGCTGATGCAGATCACTCCGGCAGCGGCGCGCAGTGTCGGGGTGAGCAACATCCAGAACCTCAACGGCAACGTTCAGGCCAGCAGCAAGTACCTGGCGATGATTCGGCGCAACTTCTTCAACAGCCCGCAGCTCAACGAACGCGAACGCATGGCTTTCGTGCTGGCTGGTTACAACCTGGGCCCGCAACGGGTGCAGAGCCTGCGCGCCGAGGCGCGCAGGCGGGGACTCAATCCCAATCAATGGTTCTTTCAGGTCGAGCGTGTGGCCATGGAACAGATGGGAATGGGTGTGGTGAGCTATGTGAACGCGGTGAATAAGTACTACCTTGCTTATGACCGTGAGCGCTATTTGCTGGAACCGCAGGGGCGGCGCCTGACGGCCAACTAAATATCTATAAATTCGATTTATATAAGCGGTATTTTGCTATTTTATTATCGAATAAATTGGATATTCTGTGCGCCATCTAACCCACACACCAAAGGAAGCCTTGCAATGAACAACCTGATCAAAAGCATCACCGCCAGCCAGGCCGGTTTCGGTATCACCGTACTGCGCATTATCGCCGGCATCACGTTCGCCGCCCACGGTGCGCAAAAGCTGTTCGGCTGGTTTGGCGGTTATGGCCTGGCGGGTGTCGCACAATGGATGGAAAGCATTGGCCTGGCGCCGGGCTACCTAATGGCGCTGATGGCCGGTAGTGCCGAATTCTTCGGCGGTGTGGCGCTGATCATCGGCCTGCTGGTACGTCCGGCGGCGGCGGTGCTGGCGGTGACCATGTTGGTGGCGATCTTCACCGTGCACCTGGCCAACGGCTTCTTCATGAGCAACAACGGCTATGAGTTCGCCCTGGCTCTGCTGGCCATCAGCGTAGCGCTGCTGATCGAAGGTGCCGGCAAGCTGTCGATCGATAGCAAGCTCGCGCGCTGATCAGGCCAGACACGGGTGGGGGCGTGACGCCATCGTAAAGGTGAAGTGGCCTGAACCCCTCTGCACACTCGTAAACGCCGCGAACCTGATGAAGGTTCGCGGCGTTTTTTGTCGGGGGCAACCATTCGCGGACAAGTCCGTTCCCACAGGTACAGTGGCTGCCTTGCTCTTGTGGGAGCGGACTTGTCCGCGAAAACGTGCTGCGTGCAGGTGATCAGGCTGGCGTCTGCTCGGCCTTCTTCTCCTGCGCGGTAACCTGCTGCGCCAGCTCGATCATCTGTTCGCGCATCCAGCGGTTGGCCGGGTCCTGGTCGGTGCTCTCGTGCCAGTACAGGTGGGTTTCCAGGGCCGGCACGTCACCGACCGGCAGCGTCACGTGGTGCAGGTTGTGGCGACGGGCGAAACGCTCCGGCACGGTCATCACCATGTCGGTCTGCAGCATCACGCTGCTGGCCATCAGATAGTGCTGCGAGCGCAGGGCGATCTTGCGCTGGATGCCCATCTTGCCTAGCGCCAGGTCGACGTAGCCCAGACCGCTGCGGCGGCTGGAAATGTGGATGTGGGTCAGCGACAGGTACTCGTCGAGGCTGATCTTCTCCTTGGCCAGCGGGTGGCCCGGGCGCATGGCGCAGACATAACGATCATCCAGCAGCTTGACGTGACGCACCTGCGGGTCGGTATTAAGTGGGGCATCGACGGCGAAGTCGAGGCGGCCGGCGGCCAGTTCCTTGGTGGTTTCGCGGCGCTTGGCCAGGAAACTCTCGATGCACACGCTTGGGGCCAGGCGGCGCAGGCGCTGGAACAGCGGCGGCAGGAGGATCTGCTCGGAAAGGTCGGTCATGCTGATGCGGTAGGTCTTGCCGGCCTGCTGCGGGTTGAACGTACGGCTTTCCTGTACGGAAACGCGCAATAGCTGCAGGGCGTTGCGCACCGGGCCGATGATGTTCTGCGCCATGGGCGTCGGCACCATGCCCTGAGCGGTACGCACGAACAGCGGGTCGTTGAAGGTTTCGCGCAGGCGGGCGAGGGCATTGGACACCGCCGGCTGGGTAATGCCGACGATCTGTCCGGCACGGGTCAGGTTGGCCTCGGTGTAGATGGCGTCGAAGACGATGAAGAGGTTCAGATCCACCTTGGTCAGGTTCATGCCGGTAGTGCTCCAGGGGCGTCGATATCAATCGATCATATATCGGTTATGAATGTTCATACACGCTGAAAATAGGTTCGATAAATCTTAAGCGCTGTTCTAGCATCATTTCCACAACCTCTCACCCCTTGTCACAAAACAGGTAACCCCATGGATTTCGCCTATTCCCCGAAGGTTCAAGAGCTGCGTGAACGCGTCAGCGCATTCATGGAAGCGCACGTCTATCCGGCTGAAGCGGTGTTTGAGCAGCAGGTGGCCGAGGGCGACCGCTGGCAGCCGACCGCGATCATGGAAGAGCTGAAGACCAAGGCCAAAGCCGAAGGTCTGTGGAACCTGTTCCTGCCCGAATCGGACTACGGTGCGGGCCTGACCAATACCGAATACGCTCCGCTGGCGGAAATCATGGGTCGCTCGCTGATCGGCCCCGAGCCGTTCAATTGCGCCGCGCCGGACACCGGCAACATGGAAGTGCTGGTGCGCTACGGCAACGAGGCGCAGAAGCAGCAATGGCTGGAGCCGCTGCTGTCCGGCGAGATTCGTTCCGCCTTCGCCATGACCGAACCAGGCGTGGCCTCCAGTGATGCCACCAACATGCAGGCCAACGCACGCCGCGAGGGCGATGAGTGGATCATCAACGGTCGCAAGTGGTGGACTTCCGGCGCCTGCGACCCGCGCTGCAAGGTGATGATCTTCATGGGCCTGACCAACCCGGACGCGCCGCGCCACCAGCAGCACTCGATGATCCTGGTGCCGATGGACGCGCCCGGTGTCACCGTGCTGCGTCCGCTGCCGGTGTTCGGCTACGACGATGCCCCGCATGGCCACGCCGAAGTGCTGTTCGAGAACGTGCGCGTGCCTTACGAGAACGTGCTGCTCGGCGAGGGGCGCGGTTTCGAGATTGCCCAGGGGCGCCTCGGCCCAGGGCGTATCCACCACTGCATGCGTTCGATCGGCATGGCCGAGCGAGCCTTGGAACTGATGTGCAAGCGCGCCGTGAGCCGTACCGCCTTCGGCAAGCCGCTGGCGCGCCTGGGCGGCAATATCGACCACATCGCCGATTCGCGTATGGAGATCAACCAGGCTCGCCTGCTGACGCTGAACGCGGCCTACATGATGGATACCGTCGGCAACAAGATCGCCGCCAGCGAAATCGCCCAGATCAAGGTAGTGGCGCCCAACGTGGCGTTGAAGGTGATCGACCGGGCGATCCAGATGCACGGCGGCGCCGGGGTTTCCAACGACTTCCCGCTGGCCTACTGGTACGCCATGCAGCGTACGCTGCGCCTGGCCGACGGCCCGGACGAGGTGCACCGCGCCGCCATCGGCAAGTACGAGATCGGCAAGTACGTGCCGCGTGATGTGATGAAGGCCAGCCGCTGATCCAGTGACTGAAAGAAACGAGGCCCGCTGATGCGGGCCTCTTCTTTTATATCTGCAAGGTCAGGGCAGTCTGTCGTCCGAGCGCTGCGCCTGGCCCAGCCAGCCGAGGCGCATATGCAATTGCGCGGCGAAGGTGCGTGCCGCCAGTTCTTCCTGGAAGGTCAGTGCGCGACGCCCGAATCGTACCTGCCAGAGCCATTGGCCCTGGCGCTCGATGAGTTCTATGCAGACTTCGCGCATCGCCTCTCCTCAGGTGGCGCTGGCCTTGTCCCGGGTTTTCAGCAGCGACAGCAGCACACCGCCGGCCAGCAGGCCCAAGGTTACGCCAAGTGAGAGCAGGGCGGGAACCTTGATCAGGTCGTGCAGGAAGATCTTGCCGCCGATGTACATCAGTACCAGGGCCAGTGCGTACTTCAGGTAGATGAAGCGGTGCATCAGCGCGGCCAGGGCGAAGTACAGCGCGCGCAGGCCGAGAATGGCGAAGATGTTCGAGGTGTAGACGATGAACGGATCCTGCGAGATGGCCAGCACGGCCGGTACGCTGTCCACGGCAAACACCAGGTCGGCCAGTTCGATTAGCACCAGTGCCAGCAGCAGCGGGGTGGCGTACAGCAGCGGCTTGCCGCTGACCTGATCCTTCAGGCGCACCAGGAACTTGCCTTCATGCAGGTCGTCGGTGACGCGAATGTGCTTGCGCACGAAGCGGATCACCGGGTTCTGCGCCAGGTCCGGATGCGATTCTTCATCACTGCCACTGCGCAGCATCTTGATGCCGCTGAACAGCAGGAAGGCACCGAAGATATAGAGGATCCAGTCGAACTGCTGCACCAGGGCCGTGCCCAGGCCGATCATGATCGCGCGCAGCACGATGACCCCGAGGATGCCCCAGAACAGCACCCGATGCTGGTACTTACGCGGGATGTTGAAGTAGCCGAGGATCATCGCCATGACGAAGACGTTGTCCATCGACAGCGATTGTTCCACCAGAAAGCCGGTGTAGTACTCCATCGCCTTGGTGCCGCCGAGCTGCCACCAGATCCAGCCGCCGAAGGCGACACCGACGCTGAAGTATCCGGAATACAGCAACAGGCTCTCACGCATCTCGATTTCATGCTGATCGCGATGCAGCACGCCGAGGTCGAGCACCAGAAGGGTGATGATCAGTACCAGGAAGGCCAGCCAGAACCAGCCGGGTGTACCGAAGATGGGGGATGTCAAAAAGGCAAGTAGAGCGTCCATGAGCCCTCCCTTATGTCTGCCTGAGTTGAAAGAAATCCACTCAGTGACTCCGACATCACGGTGAGAATGCTCACCGCCAGAGGGGCCCGGCGTCACGCGGTGCAAAGGCTAACGCCGCGTCGACAGGCTGCCAAGCCCCCGGGAGAGGAATATTTTCTGGTGTCAGTAAACCCAGACTTCGACGCGGCGATTGCGGATGCGGCCGTTGTCCTGATCGTTGGCCGCCACCGGCAGCTCACTGCCCAGGCCGGTGATCTCGCGAAACAGCACGCCCTGCTTGGCCAGCTCGCGGCGCACCGCCATGGCCCGCAGTTTCGACAGCAGTTCGGCACGCTCGGGGTCGCTCTTCGGGTCGCCGAAACCGACCAGCACCACCTTGTGCTGCAGCTTGTCGTGCTGCTTGAGGTAATCCAGCACGCGCTGCAGGTCGCGGTGGGCCTTGTTGTCAAGCGTCGCGCTGCCTTCCTGGAAACGGAAGTTCACCGAAAGCCGCTGCGCCTGCTGCGCCAGTTGCCTGTAATCGGCCGGCATCTGCGCGTCCGCGGTGACCTTCACTGCCTGGACGGTCTGGGCGATGAACCCGTTGGCGTCGACGATGGCCTGGCCGCGCGGACTGTGGGCGAAGTCGATCAGCGCGCGCGCCCAGGGATTGCTCAACTGCGGATCGTTGTAGAGAAACAGGCGGCGCGCCAGCGGGTAGTCCTCGGTGGCGATCAGCGTGGTGCTCGGCGGCATCGGCTGGGAATCGCCGGCGGCGATGGAAACGGCCTTGGCCTGGCGAATGTAGGGCAGGCCGATGAAGCCAATGCCGTTGGGATCGCCGCTGACCGAGTCGGACAGCTGATTGCTGGACTCGAAGCGTTGCGCGTTGGCCGCCAGGCTGCGTCCGCCCGGCGCCAGCACCAGCTCCTTGAAAGTGTCGTAGGTACCGGAATTGTCGTCGCGCGCGTAGGGGTGGACCTTGCCAGGTTTGCCGCCGAGCGCCGCCCAGTTGTCGATCTCGCCAGAGAACAGTTGCGCGATCTGCTCGACGCTCAGCGTGCCGACAGGGTTGGACGGGTGGACGATGATCGCCAGGCCGTCGATGGCGATGACCTGTTCGCTCTGCGGGCTGCGCAGGTCGCCCAGCGCTGCCAGGCTGACGGCTTCACCGTCCTTGATCGGTCGCGACGAGGCGGCCAGGTCGGTGCTGCCATCCTTGAGTGAGGTGAAGCCGGTACCCGAGCCATGGGCGGCCACTTCGACGATTACCTGGCGGCCATCGCTCCGGCGTGCGAGCACGCGCTGTTCGTTTTCCCGGGTGCCGGCTTCGCTGCGAATGTCTTGCAGGCCTTGCGCCTCGAACAGCCCCTTGACCAGCTCCGGCGCGAGTTTGGCACCAATGGTATTGGAACCCTGAATGCGCAGCACCGCCCGGTTGCCCTCGGAAGCGGGCAGAGCGGCAGCGAAAACGGATAGGGGCAGGGCGTAGCAGATGAAACCGATCAGTAGCAGAGACAGGGTACGACCCCAGAGGTCGCGGTCGGCGGACAGGGCGCGCGGCATGCGGCAGGCACCTTCTAGTGGGTGGGACAAGGTGCCGCGCAGATTAAGTCAGTCAGGTTGCAGTCTTGTGACGAGGCGCGTCATCTGCACGCGCCCGTGTTTCAGCTCAGCTCAAGCCAGATCGGCGCATGATCGGACGGCTTGTCCATGCTGCGCAGGTCATAGTCGATGCCGGCGTCCTTGAAGCGCGCCTGCAGGGGTTGGCTGGCGAGGATCACATCGATGCGCAGGCCGCGTTTGGGCTCGTCTTCGAAGCCGCGGCTGCGGTAGTCGAACCAGCTGAAGCGGTCGTTCACCTCGGGGTTGAGGTGGCGGAAACTGTCCACCAGCCCCCAGTTCTTCAGGGTCGCCAGCCATTCGCGCTCTTCCGGCAGGAAGCTGCACTTGCCTGTTTTCAGCCAACGCAGGCGATTGGGTTCACCGATGCCGATGTCGCAATCCTCGGGGCTGATGTTGATATCGCCCATCACCACCAGCGCCTGCTGCGGGTCGAAGCGCTCCACCAGCAATTGCTGCAGATCGGCATAGAAGCGCTGCTTGGCCGGGAATTTCACGGGATGGTCGCGGCTCTCGCCCTGAGGGAAGTAGCCGTTCATCACGGTGACGGGGTTGCCGTTGGCGTCGGCGAAGGTGCCGTAGATGAAGCGCCGCTGGGAGTCTTCGCCATCACCGGGGAAGCCCTTGTGCAGGCTCAGCGGCTCTTGGCGCGAGAGCAGGGCGACACCGTAGTGGCCCTTCTGGCCGTGGTAATGCACGTGATAGCCGAGCTGGCGGATCTCCGCTTCCGGAAACTGGTCGTCGGCCACCTTGGTTTCCTGCAGGCCGATCACGTCCGGCTGGTGTTTCTCGATCAGGGCCTGCAACTGATGAGGGCGCGCACGCAGGCCATTGATATTGAAGGAGACGATTTTCATGGGCAGCGGGTCCTGGGCAAAAGGCGATGCTAGCCGATCCTCGGCGCTGGCGGCCAGCGCCTGGCAGGTGCCGGGCGGCGGTGCTAAGTTGGCTGTGACGCTCCATACAATAACTAGAGTTGAGGTCCACCATGCCCCATAACGCCCCAGCTGAAGTGCGCATGCTCGATGGTGGTTACGCCCGCGAGGTTCGTTCGCTGCTCTACCACGCCTATCGCCACGAGCCGACCTTCGCCTACCTGTTCGAGGCCGAACGCCCCGGCTTCGACCAGCGCGTGCGCGCGACGATTCGCGAGCTGGTGCAGCAGCATTTCGCCGAGGATCTGCCGGCCATCGGTCTGCTGATCGACGACCGTCTGATCGGCGCAGCACTGATCGCGCCGCCGCAACGGCGCCTGGATATCACCGAGAGCTGGGGCTGGCGCCTGCGCATGCTGTTGAGCACCGGCTTCGGCTGCACCAAACGCTATCTGGAGTACCACGATGCGGTGCTCGCCTGTCTGCCGCCAGGCCCTTATCACGTGCTGCCGCTGCTGGGCATTCACCCGGAGTTCCAGGGGCAGCATCGCGGCGAGCAACTGCTCGAGGCGCTGCACGACTGGTGCGCGCAGGACAGCGGCTCGCAAGGTGTGGTGCTGGACACTGGCGATGCCCGCTACCTGGAGTTCTACCGGCGTCAGGGCTACGAGGAAGTCGGTGAGCTGGCCATTGGCCCGGTGGTCGAGCACGTATTCTTCCACCCCAACCCGCAACCCGTGGTGCGGGCCAGCGCCTGAACTCCGGCTGTCTGGCAGAAGCGTGGCGGCTCTGGCGTGGGCTGTGCGCCGTGGTAGCATCCTTCGCCATGAGCGTATATGGACATCTCCAGCGCAGCCTCGCGCTGCTGCTGATCAGTACGGGGGCCTTCGCCGCAAGCGAGCTGGACGTACGGATCACCCCGAACAATGCGGCCCTCAAGGCCAATATCGAAGGTTACGTCGGCAGCCTCGATGGGCGTGACGCGCAGTCGTTGCGGCGTTTGCGGCGTATCGCCGAGAACGAAGCGGACAAGGCGGCTCAGGCCCTGGGGTATTACCAGGCACGCATTCGCAGCCGTATCGAAGAGGGCGAAACACCGCGTCTGGTACTTGAAGTCGAGCCGGGCGAGCGCGTTCGCCTGCGCAACGTCGACATACGCATCGAAGGGCCGGCCAGCGAGCTGTCGGCCTTTCGCGTCCCCAACGCCAGCCGCCTGCAGCCAGGCTCGGTGCTCAATCACGGACGCTACGAGGATGCCAAGCGGCTGATTCAGAATCAGGCCTCGCGCTACGGTTTCTTCGACGGCCGATTCACCCGTCAGAGTCTGCAGATCGATCCGGCTGCCGGCGTGGCCGACATCGAGCTGGTGTTCAGCAGTGGGGCGCGCTACAGCCTGGGGGATATCGCCTTCAGCGGCGACTTCCCGCTCGACGAAGAACTGCTGCTGCGCATGGTGCCGTTCGACCCGGACACCCCCTACGATTCCGAACTGATTGCCGAGCTGTATCAGGCGCTGCAGTCCAGCGGCTATTTCGAGTCGGTAAGGGTCGACGCTATTCCCACCCAGGCCGATCAGTTGCGCATCCCGGTAGCGGTGGCGCTGCAGGTGCGCGAACCCCGCACCATGGGCCTGGGGCTGGGGTTCTCCACCGATGTCGGTCCGCGCCTGCGCGCCAACTGGACGCGTCATTGGCGCAACCCGCAGGGGCACAGCTACGGGGTGGAAACCGAGCTCTCCGCCCCCCGGCAGAACGTCGGCCTGTGGTACGACATTCCCGGCGATCCACCGCTGACCGACAAGCTGCGCCTGGCCGGCGGCTATCAATATGAAGAGCTGGCCAGCAACGACAGCCTGAGCCGTCTGCTCACCCTCGGCCCGGAGTGGCACAGCCAGCGCCCCGGTGGCTGGCAGCGTGTGCTGTCGGTGAAATGGCAGCGCGAGGAATACCGCCTGGGCGACGATTCCGGCTTGAGCACCCTGTTGATGCCGGGGGTGAGTTACTCGCGACTGCGCAGCGACAATCGTCTCGATCCGAACCAGGGTTACCGCGTGCAGTTCGACTTGCGCGGCGCCGTCGAAGGCGTGTTGTCCGACGCCAATGTGTTGCACGGCAACGTCATGCTCAAGGGCCTGACCACGGTATTCGACAATCATCGTCTGCTCGGTCGCGTGCAGTTCGGCGGGACCGAAACCAATGGCTTCTCGGCGGTGCCGCCGTCGCTGCGCTTCTTTGCTGGCGGCGATCAGAGCGTGCGCGGCTACGATTACCAGAGCCTGTCGCCGGAGAACAATCGCGGCGACAAGATCGGCGGCCGCTACCTGTTCGCGGCCAGTGCCGAGTATCAGTACAGCCTCACCGACAAGTGGCGCCTGGCGACCTTCATCGACCAGGGCAATTCGTTCAATTCGCTGGATTTCCCCACCCTCAAGACCGGCGTCGGTTTCGGCGTGCGCTGGGTTTCGCCGGTCGGTCCGCTGCGTCTGGATCTAGCCCATGCACTGGATGACGATGGCGGCGTGCGCCTGCATTTCTCCATGGGGCCTGAACTATGATCCGGCGTGTGCTGAAATGGCTGGCCATCGGCCTGTTCAGCCTGGTGCTGCTGTTCGCCGCTGCGCTGTGGGTGCTGCTTGGCACCCAAGGTGGCAGTCGCTGGCTGCTGGCGCAGGTGCCGGGGCTGCAGGCCGACAACTTCCAGGGGCGCCTGGGCGGGGCCTGGCAGGCCGAGGCGCTGCTCTGGCAGCAGGACGCGATGCGTGTGGAGCTGCAGCAACTGGAAATGGCCTGGTCGCCGTCCTGCCTGCTGCACCTGACGCTGTGCATCGACCGCCTGCACCTGCAGCAGGCGGCGCTCGACCTGCCGCCCAGCGCTGAGCCAAGCAACGAGCCGTTCAGCCTGCCAGACCTGAATCTGCCGCTGCGCCTGCAACTGGGCGACATCCAGCTGGGCGAGTTGCGCCTGGACGGTCAGGCGCAACTGAGCGATCTCGAACTGATCGCCAGTTGGAACGAGCAGGGTGTCGAGTTGCAGCGTCTGGCCCTGCAGCGCGATGACCTGCGCCTGGATGCCAGCGGTAGCCTGACCCCGCATGGCGATTGGCCGCTGGCATTGACTGGGCGCCTGCAGTTGCCGGAAGTCGATGGCAAGCCCTGGCAGGTGGCGCTGCAGGTCGGCGGTGAGCTGCAGCGCAGCCTGGAACTCGAAGCCGACAGCAGCGGTTATCTCGATGCCCGTTTGCAAGGCACCGTGCAGGCCCTGGCCGAGAATCTACCGGCCGAGCTGCGCCTGACCAGCCGCGACTTCCAGGCCAGCAATGCCTTGCCGCCGACCCTGCGCCTGCAGGACCTGCAACTGCAGGCCAAAGGCGATCTGGCGGCCGGCTATCGCGTCGAAGGCACCGCGAGCCTGCCCGCCGAGCAGGCGCCGATGCCGCTGCAACTGAAAGGGCGGGTCGATGCCGCCGGTGCGGATATCGAACTGCTGCGTATCCAGGCCGAAGCCCAGCATGTCCAGGCCGAGGGCAAGCTGGCCTGGAGCGAAGCGCTCACCATCGATGCGCAGCTGGATTGGCTGGATTTTCCCTGGCAGCGTCTCTACCCGATGGACGAGCCGCCGCCGGTGGCGCTGCGCGCCTTGCAGGCCGAAGTCAGCTATAGCGGGGGCAACTACCTGGGCAACTTCGCTGCGCAACTGCAGGGCCCAGCGGGTGATTTCAGCCTGAGCAGCCCGGTCAGTGGCGATCTGGGCCAGGTCAGCCTGCCGCAACTGCAACTGGTGGCCGGTCAGGGCCGCGCTGAAGGCGTGCTCAAGCTGGGCTTTGCCGAAGGTATCGACTGGCAGGCCATGTTGCAGCTCAGCGCCCTCGACCCCGGTTACTGGCTGGCGGAAATGCGGGGCAATCTGGCTGGCCCGCTGAGCACGTCGGGCAGCTTCAACGCCGGTAAGCTGCAGGCCGAGGCCGATATCGACCTCAATGGCCGCCTGCGTGGCCAGCCGGCGCAATTGCAGGTGCAGGGCGCCGGTAGTGGAGAACAGTGGCAACTGCAGCGCCTGCTGGTACGCCTGGGCGACAATCGGGTCAGCGGCCAGGGCGGGCTGGACCAGCGTTTGCGCGGTCAGCTGGAGCTGGCCTTGCCGCGCCTGGGGCAACTCTGGCCCGGCCTGCAGGGCCAGATGCAAGGTACGCTTTCGCTGGCCGGCAGCTTGCAGGCCCCGCAAGGGCAACTGGCGTTGACCGGTGAGCGTCTGGCATTCGGCGACCCCAGCCTGCGTCGCCTGCAGCTGGACGCGACACTGGATGCTCGCCAGCAGGCGCGCATCGACCTGAATCTGCGCGGTATCCGTATCGGCGAAACCTATCTCGGACGCCTGCAGGCCGAGGGCCGTGGCGATCAGCGTCGCCAGGCGCTGGACATCGACTTGCAAGGCCCGCTGCTGCAACTGGCGCTGGCGCTGGACGGTAACTTGAGCGAGCAGGGCGACTGGCGCGGGCGCATTGCCAGTGGTCGGGTGCAGAGTGGCGGGCAGGATTGGCAGCTGCAGCAGGCTGCGAGCCTGGAGCGCCTGGCCAGCGGCCGGCTGAACCTGGGTGCACATTGCTGGCAATCCGGCGATGCCAGCCTGTGCGGCGGGCAACAGCGGCTGATGCCGCAGCCCAGCCTGGACTGGCGCCTGGAGAACTTTCCGCTGGCCAGCCTGCAGCCCTGGTTGCCCGAGGATTTCGCCTGGCAGGGGCGCCTGGACGGTCAGCTCAAGGTCGAGCTGCCCGACAGCGGCCCCAACGGCCAGGTCACGCTGGACGCCGGTGGCGGCAACCTGCGCATTCGCCAGCCGGATGACGAGCAGTGGCTGGATTTCCCCTACGACAGCCTGCGCCTGAACAGTACGCTGCGCCCGCAGCGGGTGGACAGTGAGCTGCGCTTCGTCAGCGCTCGCCTGGGCGAACTGCTGTTGCAGGCGCGCATCGATCCGCGTCCGGCGAATAAACCGGTCGATGGCGAGTTTCGCCTGAGCGGCTTCGACTTGGCCGTGCTGCGCCCCTTCGTGCCCATGGCGGAACGGCTTCAAGGCACGCTGCAGGGCAGCGGCACGATCAGCGGCCAGCTATTGGCACCGCAGATCAACGGGCAACTGCGCCTTGATGGTGGCGAGCTGTCCGGCAGCGAACTGCCGGTGAGCCTGGAGGGTTTGCAGGTGCAGGCCTTGATTGCGGGTGAGCAGGTGCAGCTGTCCGGCGATTGGCGCAGCGGCGAGCAGGGCCGCGGCAGCCTGCGCGGTGAAATCGCCTGGGCCGAAGGCCTGAGCGGCGATCTGTCACTGCAGGGGCAGCGCCTGCCGGTGAAGGTCGAGCCCTATGCCGAGCTGGAAGTGGAGCCCGATCTGCAATTGCAGCTGCGTGCCCAGCGCCTGGCGGTCAGTGGCAAGGTCGGTGTGCCACGCGGGCTGATCAGCGTCCGTGAACTGCCGCCCTCGACGGTGAAGATCTCCGGCGACGCGCGGGTGGTAGGGCGCGAAGTGCCCGAGGCCGAACAGGGTCTGGGCATCGCCATGGATGTCGATGTCGAAGTCGGGCAGGACAAGCTGGCCTTCAGTGGCTTCGGCCTGACCGCCGACCTGCGCGGGCGTGTGCATATCGGCGACAACCTCGATACCCGTGGTGAACTGGATCTGGCCAATGGTCGCTATCGTGCCTACGGCCAGCGCCTGACCATTCGCCGTGCGCGGCTGTTGTTCACCGGGCCGATCGATCAGCCGTTCCTCGATGTCGAGGCGATTCGCAAGGTGGACAATGTCGTGGCCGGTATACGCCTTTCCGGTAATGCCGAACAGCCCAGCACCACGGTGTTCGCCGAGCCGGCGATGAGCCAGGAACAGGCGCTGTCCTATCTGGTGCTGGGGCGGCCGCTGGGGCAGAGCAGCGGTGACAACAACATGCTCGGCCAGGCGGCGCTGGCACTCGGCCTGGCGGGCAGCAGTTCGATTACTACCGGCCTGGCCAACAGCCTGGGTATTCAGGATTTCCAGCTCGATACCGAGGGCAGCGGCGTGACCACCAGCGTGGTGGCCAGCGGCAGTATCACCGAGCGCCTGAGCCTGCGTTACGGCGTCGGCGTATTCGAGCCAGCCAACACCATCGCCCTGCGTTACGAGCTGACCCGACGCCTGTACCTGGAGGCCGCCAGCGGTCTGGCCAGTTCGCTCGATCTGTTCTACCGGCGGGATTTCTGATGGCGGTGCGAGCTTTGGCTAAATCCCTACTGGGCCGCGGGTGTATCGACGCCGCTTCTGCGCTAGGCTGGAGCCTTGGTCGGGCCCGTGACCTGCCATTCGATGGGGCGTTGCCCCTGTCTAACATCTGCCCTACAACTTTCTGAACGATAAGGAAACTCCCATGGCGCAAGTCACTCTCAAAGGCAATCCGGTGCAGGTCGACGGCCAACTGCCGCAGGCCGGTCAACAGGCGCCGGCTTTCAGCCTGGTCGCTGGCGACCTGAGCGACGTCACCCTGGCCAGCCTGGCCGGCAAGCGCAAGGTGCTGAACATCTTCCCGAGCGTCGATACGCCGACCTGCGCCACCTCCGTGCGCACGTTCAACGCCGAAGCCAGCCAGCTGAGCAACACCGTGGTGCTGTGCATCTCTGCCGACCTGCCGTTCGCCCAGGCGCGCTTCTGCGGCGCCGAAGGCCTGGAAAGCGTGGTCAACCTGTCCACCCTGCGTGGTGCCGACTTCCTCAAGAGCTACGGTGTGGCCATTGCCAGCGGCCCGCTGACCGGCCTGGCTGCGCGTGCCGTGGTGGTGCTGGACGAGCAGGACAAGGTGCTGCATAGCGAACTGGTTGGCGAAATCGCCCACGAGCCGGACTACGCTGCGGCGCTGGCCGTACTCAAGTAAGATTCAGGAAACACCGAACGGCCTGCCATGCAGGCCGTTTTCATTTGTCGGCGCAAAAATGCCGCGTGCGGCTTCAGAAGCCGCAGACCAGAGCGTCTCGTTCAGGCCCCGCGGTAAACAGTGGTTACGTAAGAAGAGAGTAAAAAGCCGGTAAATAGGCTTTGCTTGCAGCCGACCAGTGCTTATCGTTCCGACTCCTAAAAGAAGTGATCCGTTTCCTGCCATGTCCAGCACCTCCTCGAATGCCTCCCGCACCTCCCGCCAATGGCTGATCGGCCTGACGCTGCTCGCCGTGCTGCTACTCCTGCTGTGGTGGTTCTGGCCGAGTCAGCCGCAGTCCCAACAGATGGGCCGTAGCCGCTTCGGTGACATGGGGCCGGTGCCGGTGCGCGTGGCCGAAGTGGTGCAGGGCGAGTTCGCCATCGAGCTCAAGGCACTGGGCACGGTGACCGCCTACAACACGGTCAATGTGCGCTCGCGGGTCGACGGCGAGCTGGTCAAGGTGTTGTTCGAAGAGGGGCAGCAGGTCAAGGCCGGCGATCTGCTCGCGGTGATCGACCCGCGTTCCTATCAGGTCGCGCTACAGCAGGCGCAGGGCGCGCTGCAGGAGAATCAGGCGCAACTGAAGAACGCCGAACTGGATCTGCAGCGCTACAAGGGGCTGTACGCCGAAGACAGCATCGCCAAGCAGACCCTCGACACCCAGCAGGCGCTGGTCAATCAGTACCGCGGCAGCCTGCAGAGCAACCAGGCGGACGTTGCCACGGCCAAGCTCAACCTCGACTTCACCCAGATTCGCGCTCCCATTGCCGGGCGCCTCGGCCTGCGCCAACTGGATATCGGCAACCTAGTCAGCAGCGGCGACACCACGCCGCTGGTGGTGATCACCCAGGCCGATCCGATTTCGGTGATTTTCACCATCCCCGAGGGCGACCTGCCTGCGGTGCTGCAGCGCAGGCGCGACGGCGCGACCCTGGCGGTCGAAGCCTGGGACCGTGGCGAGCGCCTGAAGCTGGCCGAGGGCGTACTGGAGAGTCTGGACAACCAGATCGACACCGCCACCGGTACGGTCAAGCTCAAGGCGCGCTTCGACAACGCCGAGCAGATGCTCTTCCCCAACCAGTTCGTCAACGTGCGCCTGCGCGTGGATACCCGCGAGGCGGCCACCATCATTCCGTCGGCTGCAGTGCAGTTTGGTACCCGCGGCACCTTCGTCTATGCGGTAGACGGCGACAACAAGGTGAGCATCCGCCCCGTCAGCATTATTGCCAGCGATGCCGAGCGCAGCATGGTTGCCGACGGCGTTCAGCGCGGCGAGCGGCTGGTGCTGGAGGGCACCGATCGCCTGCGTGACGGCAGTGAAGTGCAGGTGGTCGATCCGCAGGCGGCGCAGACGAGCGAGGCTGGAGAACGGGGCGAGTCGGGCCGCGCTGGCGCACGGAACGACGCATGAATATCTCGCGCCCGTTCATCCTGCGGCCGGTCGCCACCACGCTGTTGATGGTGGCGATCTTCCTCAGCGGCCTGATCGCCTATCGCCTGCTGCCGGTGTCGGCGCTGCCGGAAGTCGACTATCCGACCATCCGCGTGCTGACCCTGTACCCAGGCGCCAGCCCGGATGTAATGACCAGCGCCGTGACGGCGCCGCTGGAGCGCCAGTTCGGGCAGATGGCGGGGCTCAAGCAGATGTCCTCGACCAGCTCCGGTGGCGCCTCGGTGATCACCCTGCGCTTCAATCTGGATGTTTCCCTGGCGGTGGCCGAGCAGGAGGTGCAGGCGGCGATCAACGCGGCGAGCAACCTGCTACCGGGCGATCTGCCGGCACCGCCGGTGTACAACAAGGTCAACCCGGCCGATACGCCGGTGCTGACCCTGGCGGTGAGTTCAAAGACGCTGCCGCTGCCGCAGGTCAACGATCTGGTCGATACCCGCCTGGCGCAGAAGCTCGCGCAAACCAGTGGCGTCGGCCTGGTGACCCTGGCCGGCGGGCAGCGTCCGGCGGTGCGTATCCGCGTCAACCCCGAGGCGCTGGCGTCCTATGGCCTGAGTCTGGCCGACGTGCGCAGCCTGATCACCGCCAGCAACGTCAACCAGCCCAAGGGCAACTTCGATGGGCCGACACGCGTTTCCCAGCTCGATGCCAACGATCAGCTGAAATCCGTCGACGAATACCGCGAACTGATCCTCAGCTATCAGAACGGCGCCGCACTGCGCCTGAAAGATGTCGCCGAGATCATCGATGGCGCCGAGAACGAGCGCCTGGCCGCCTGGGCCAACCGCAATCAGGCGGTGCTGGTCAACGTGCAGCGCCAGCCGGGTGCCAACGTCATCGACGTGGTCGACCGTATCCAGACCCTGCTGCCGCACCTGACCGAGGGCCTGCCGGCCAGCGTCGAGGTCAAGGTGCTTACCGACCGCACGCAGACCATCCGCGCCGCTGTGCGCGACGTGCAGCACGAGTTGCTGCTGGCCATCGCCCTGGTGGTGATGGTGACCTTCCTGTTCCTGCGCAAGCTGTCGGCGACCATCATCCCGTCGATCGTCGTGCCGCTGTCGCTGATCGGCACCTTCGGCGTGATGTACCTGGCCGGCTTCACCATCAACAACCTGACACTGATGGCGCTGACCATCGCCACCGGTTTCGTGGTCGACGACGCCATCGTCATGCTGGAGAACATCGCGCGCCATCTGGAGGAGGGCGAAACGCCCCTCAATGCCGCGCTCAAGGGCGCCCGGCAGATCGGCTTCACCCTGGTTTCGCTGACCTTGTCGCTGATCGCCGTACTGATTCCGCTGCTGTTCATGGCCGATGTGGTGGGCCGCTTGTTCCGCGAGTTCGCCATCACCCTGGCGGTGGCCATCATGATTTCCTTGGTGGTGTCGCTGACCCTGACGCCGATGATGTGCGCGCGCCTGCTCAAGGCGGAGAAAGCGGAGAACGAAGGGCGCTTCTATCAGGCTGCCGGTGGCTTCATCGATGCCATGATCGAGCGCTACGGCGTCTGGCTGCAGTGGGTGCTCAAGCATCAGCCGCTGACGCTGCTGGTGGCCATCGCGACGCTGGGTCTGACCGTGCTGCTGTACCTGGTCGTGCCCAAGGGCTTCTTCCCGGTGCAGGACACCGGGGTGATCCAGGGCATTTCCGAGGCGCCGCAGTCGATTTCCTTCGCCGCCATGAGCGAACGCCAGCAGCGTCTGGCCGACGTGATCCTGCGTGATCCGGCGGTGGCCAGCCTGTCCTCGTCGATAGGTGTAGATGGCGATAACCCGACGCTCAACAGCGGTCGCCTGCTGATCAACCTGAAGACTCATGCCGAACGCGATGTCACCGCCAGTGAGGTAATCGAACGGCTGCGCCCGGAACTGGCGAAGATTCCCGGTATCGAGCTGTTCATGCAGCCGGTGCAGGACCTGACCATCGAGGATCGCATCAGCCGCACCCAGTTCCAGTTCACCCTGGAGTCGCCCGACAGCCAACTGCTGGAAGACTGGACGCCGCGCCTGGTCGAAGCCCTGCGCGAGCAGCCCGAGCAGCCCGAGCTGACCGATGTGGCCAGCGACCTGCAGAACCGTGGTCTGCAGGTGTACCTGGATATCGATCGCGACGCTGCCGCGCGCCTGGGCATCAGCGTCGGCAATATCGACGACGCGCTGTATGACGCCTTCGGCCAGCGCCAGATCAGTACCATCTACACCCAGGCCAGCCAGTACCGCGTGGTGCTGGAAAGCCGCGATGGCGGGCGCATCGGCCTGGCCGCGCTGCGCCAGATCCACGTCGCTACCGGCGAAGGCCAGCAGGTACCGCTGTCATCCCTGGCGCACATCGAGGAGCGTCCGGCCAGCCTGCTGATCAACCATATCGGCCAATTCCCGGCAGTGACCCTGTCGTTCAACCTGGCGCCGGGCGTGTCGCTGGGCGAGGCGGTCGAGGTGATCGAGCGGGTGGAGCAGGAAATCGGCCTGCCGCTGTCCATCAACACCCAGTTCCAGGGCGCTGCCGAGGCCTTCCGTGCCTCGCTGTCGTCGACCCTGCTGCTGATCTTGGCTGCCATCGTCACCATGTACATCGTGCTCGGCGTGCTTTACGAGAGCTACATCCACCCGATCAC
>NZ_DJSX01000025.1:0-5353 GCF_002439135.1 Pseudomonas sp. UBA6323
GCTCGCCGCCCGCCCGCAGGGGGGGGGGAGGTGATGACTGACCTGAAGCAGCGGCTGGAGCAGCACGCGGCCGCCTACAGCCTGCTAGGCGAGAAAGACCTGCCCGCATTGCTGCGGGAGGCTGCTGCCTCCCTGCGTGCCGCGCCTGAAGTTGAGGCACTCAGCGAGTCCGACAAAGAGATTGCACTGGCACAGGCCGTCGAGCTTGCACAGTACTTCGAGAAGAATGCAAAGGGCCGGATGCGCGAGGCCGCCACGCGGTTCCTGTCCCTGTCGTATGCGCAGGATGTGGCTCAGCGCCTGCGCGTCGCGCTGCAGTGCGGCGAACTTATGAAACTAGCGGCGACGTTCGAGACGTGCATTCCGTTCCTTCCGGCAGTAGGAAAGAAGAACATCGCAAGAGCCGTAGCAGAACTGCGAGGCATCGCTGCCTGTACGCAGGAGGCGAGCGATGCGTGACCTGGAACTCAAAGCCCGGGCCGTAGAGGACGCCGTATTCCGGTGCCTTCTAAACGCAAGTCGGCAGCCACACCGCGAGGAATACTGGCGCCGGCAAGCTGATCTGCTGGAGAAGAAGTTCACCGGAGAGCATGGGCGGCATTACAGCTATTTCACATGCAGAAATACTGCTTGGTCATGCGGCATAGATGAATCATCAAATCTCTAAGAATGAGGTCGGAATGAAGAATTTCTTTGATTACATCGGCCCATTAACCATTTTCGTTCTAATGGCAATGATTGCTGTGACAGTTGCTGCCGTTGTAACAGGGAAGTTAATGCTCATGATCCCTGCAATGGGCCTTGGAGCACTCGCCATGTTAACCAACATAGCAAATGGAGTCATGAAATGTACTGAACGGAGTGATCATGAGCGCAGCTGAAAGGCTCCCTGAGCTATATACAGAGGCGGTAGCTGCCTCCTATCTTGGCATCTCCGAGATTACCCTCAGGCGCATTCGCACCAGAAACCTCATCGGCCATATCCGCATCGGTAAGGCCGTAAGGTACACAGAAAACCACCTGCTCAATTATTTGGAGAGACAAACGTGTCAGCCCGTTTCCGCCTTGGCGACTATTGGCTCGAACAGCGCAAAGGCTCAACCGTCTGGTATCGGGCGTGGCGGGACGCAAATGGGTGTAAGCAGCGCGCTTCGCTTGGCACAAGAGACTTTGGAGAGGCACAAGTCGCACTAGCGCAGTGGTATGTCGAGAACGCGGCGATGGCCGGTCAGGCGCCGCAGGACGTTTTGCTTTCGACCGTGCTGACCCGGTACATGGCCCAGCACGGCGGAACCATCGCCAGCAAGGCGACTGCCAGCCGTGCAGTGGATCTGTGGCGGGAGTGGTGGCCGGGGACGACCACCGTGGCAGAGGTCGGCATCGGCCAGCAGGAGGATTTCCTCGGCTGGCTGCGCGGGAGGAACTACAGCGAGGGCTACGCGCGGCGCGTGCTGGGGGTGGGCAAGTCGGCCTTGAACCGAGCGTGGAAGCGCGGAGAGATCGCGCAGGTGCCGTTCGTGGAGCTACCACCCATCGGCGAGGCGTACCCGCACTATGCGAGCCGGGAACAGGTCGTGCGGCTGCTCAACACGCCGATGCCGGAACACATGTGGGCATTGCTGCTGGTCAGGCTGTGCACCGGATGCCGCGGGGATGCCGCGCAGGATCTGCAGGTGTTCCAGATCGACCGACGGGCCAATCTGGTGCGCCTCAACCCGCCCGGCCGCCAGCAGACGA
Organism: Pseudomonas sp. UBA6323; assembly: GCF_002439135.1. Lineage (NCBI taxonomy): Bacteria > Pseudomonadati > Pseudomonadota > Gammaproteobacteria > Pseudomonadales > Pseudomonadaceae > Pseudomonas > Pseudomonas sp. UBA6323. The sequence continues at coordinate 1,738 of NZ_DJSX01000025.1, forward strand.
AGAAGTACCGGCCCGTGGTGCCCCTGCTGCCCGCCCTGTCTGCCTATATCGACCAGGCAAAGCCATCGGCCTACGTGGTGCACTGGCACGGGCGCCGAGTTGCCTCGATCAAGACGACATGGCGGAAGGTGAGGAAGGCGGCCCTGCTGCCGCCCTGGTTCGTCCCCAAGACGATCAGGCACACAGTCGCCACGTGGCTGCGGCAGCGCGGCGTGCCGGCATGGGAGGTGTCTGGCCTGCTGGGGCATCACGCCGGCGGCACGACGGACGCCTATGCGAAGTTTGACCCCGCCTATCTAGGCGAGGCCCGGAAGGCGCTACAGCAGATCGTTGAGGACTTGGCCCGCGATGTGCCCCGGCTGGCGGAGCTTGTTGGGGTCAGTGCGGGGTCAGTCTATGCGACTGCCGATGATGCTAAGTCCACCGAAACCATTGGTACTGCTAGGTTTCAAGTGGTGGGCGGTACAGGGTTCGAACCTGTGACCCCTACCATGTCAAGGTAGTGCTCTACCGCTGAGCTAACCGCCCTTTTCGCCGCAACAAATTGCTTGCTGCGAGGGCGCGTATCTTATGCCAGCGGTTCGGCAAGAGCAACAGGTTTCCGGAAAAATTTTCACATCGCCCTCCATGCGCCCCGCCCCACCCGCGGGCAAGGCACCGGCAAGGCGCGCGACTCATCCCAGGCTTGCTTCCTTCATGCGGCGGATCTGGTCGCGCACCCGCGCCGCGTCCTCGAACTCCAGGTCGCGCGCATGCTGGTACATCCGCTGTTCCAGCTCCTTGATGCGGGCCGCCAGCCTGGCCGGCTCCAGCGACAGATAGTCGGCCTCGGGCTCTGCCACCCGCCGCCCCTTGCCCTTGGCGCCGGACTTGGCCGATCCCTCTTCATGCGCGCCCTCGAGGATGTCGATGATCGGCCGCGCCACCGACTTGGGCACGATGCCGTGCGCCTCGTTGTGCTCCACCTGCTTCTGGCGACGGCGGTCGGTCTCGTCGATGGCCGCCTGCATCGAGCGGGTGATCCTGTCGGCATAGAGGATCGCCTTGCCGCGCAGGTTGCGGGCGGCGCGGCCGATGGTCTGGATCAGCGAGCCGGTCGAACGCAGGAAGCCTTCCTTGTCCGCATCCAGGATCGCCACCAGCGAGACTTCCGGCATGTCCAGGCCTTCGCGCAGCAGGTTGATGCCGACCAGCACGTCGAACTTGCCCAGGCGCAGGTCGCGGATGATCTCCACGCGCTCGACCGTATCCACGTCCGAATGCAAGTAGCGCACGCGGATGCCATGCTCGCCGAGGTACTCGGTGAGGTTCTCGGCCATGCGCTTGGTCAGGGTGGTGACCAGCACGCGGTCGCCCATGCTGATGCGCGCGTGGCACTCGGACATCAGGTCGTCGACCTGGGTGGCCACCGGCCGGATCTCGACCTGCGGGTCGACCAGGCCGGTCGGGCGCACCACCAGCTCGGTGATCTCGTCGCCCGACTCGCGCAGCTCATAGGGTCCGGGGGTGGCCGATACGTAGATGCTGCGCGGCGAACGCGCCTCCCACTCCTCGAAACGCAGCGGGCGGTTGTCCAGCGCCGATGGCAGGCGGAAGCCGAACTCAACCAGGGTTTCCTTGCGCGAGCGGTCGCCCTTGTACATCGCGCCGATCTGCGGGATGGTCACGTGTGACTCGTCGATCACCAGCAACGCGTCCGGCGGCAGGTAGTCGAACAGGGTCGGCGGCGGCTCGCCGGCGGCCTTGCCGGTCAGGTGCCGCGAGTAATTCTCGATGCCACTGCAGTAGCCGACCTCGGCCATCATCTCCAGGTCGAACTGGGTACGCTGGGCCAGGCGCTGCGCCTCGACCAGCTTGTTCTGCGCGTACAGCTGCTCCAGCCGCTCCTTGAGCTCGGCCTTGATCGTCTCGATCGCCGCCAGCACCCGTTCGCGGGTGGTGGCGTAGTGGGTCTTGGGGTAGATCGTGTAACGCTGCATCCTGCGCAGGCTCTCGCCGGTGAGCGGGTCGAACATGCCCAGCTGCTCGACTTCGCCATCGAACAGCTCGATGCGCACCGCCTCGCTGTCCGACTCGGCGGGAAACACGTCGATGACCTCGCCGCGCACGCGGAAGGTGCCGCGCTGCAGTTCGTACTCGTTGCGGGTGTACTGCAACTGGGTCAGGTGCTTGATCAGGTCGCGCTGGTCGATGCGCTCGCCCTTGGACAGGATCAGCCGCAGCGACAGGTAGTCCTCGGGCGCGCCGAGGCCATAGATCGCCGAGACCGTCGCCACCACCAGGGCATCGGGCCGTGACAGCAGGGTCTTGGTCGCGGCGAGCCGCATCTGCTCGATATGCTCGTTGATCGAGCTGTCCTTCTCGATGAAGGTATCCGAGGCTGGCACGTAGGCCTCGGGCTGGTAGTAATCGTAGTAGCTGACGAAGTACTCGACCGCGTTGTGCGGGAAGAACGACTTGAACTCGCCATACAGCTGCGCCGCCAGCGTCTTGTTCGGCGCCATCACCAGGGTCGGCCGCTGGACCTGCTGCACCACGTTGGCGATGGTGTAGGTCTTGCCCGATCCGGTCACGCCCAGCAGGGTCTGCTTGGCGATGCCGGCCTCGAAGTTGGCGACGAGTTTGGCGATCGCGGCCGGCTGGTCGCCTGCCGGCGAATAGGGCGATACGAGCTGGAAACGGTCGGACATGGCGGCGCCGGCGGTATGGACCGGCAAGTATAGCCATCGCACGGATGACGGCCGGCTGAGGACATTTCCCATGCCCGCCTGCACCCTGCGGCCGATTCCCGTCGCCAACGTATCGGCCCAGTCTGCCTGCAGTCGCGCTGCGCGCCGTTCCGCGGGAAAGCCCTGCATGGCCTGGACACCCCTAGCATCCCCTCCTCCCTCGCCGCATCCGCGCGGCATGAGCCTGGTGGAAATCCTGGTGGGCGCGTTCATCCTGGTGACCCTTGCCATCGTCGCCCTGCCATCCATGGAGGGACTGATCGAACGGCAACGCACCCGGGCCGCGACCTATGCGCTGCTCAACAACCTCGCCCTGGCCCGCCTCACCGCGGTCAGCAGGCGCGGCATCGCCGCGCTCTGCCCTTCCACGGATGGCACCACCTGCACGCGTTCGAGCGACTGGAGCAATGGCTGGCTGCTGTTCCTCGACCGCGATGGCAACCGCCGCCCCGACAAACCGGACGACATCGTGCGGCAGGACATACCCCCGGCATCGCGCCACATCCGGGTGGTCAGTTCCGCCGGACGACGACAGGTCCGCTACCTGCCCGATGGCCGCAGCGCCGGCAGCAACCTGACCATCTCGCTGTGCAACACCAAGGGGCGTCTGTTGGCACGGGTGATCGTCAACAACGCGGGCCGCGCGCGCACTGCCCGCCCCAGGACGCCGACTGCATGCCCGCGTTGAACGCCCGCGCCCGCGCCCGCGACGCGTCGGCGGGGCTTGCACGCCCCGGCGTCGCTGCGTCGCATGCGCGTCCCCGCCCGAATAGCCCAGCCGGTTAGAGCACTTGACTGTTCATCAGGGGGTCGTTGGTTCGCGTCCAACTTCGGGCGCGAGATAAAAAGCCTGCGAGCGATCGGAGGGTTTTCTATTTGGCTGGCCC
>NZ_DJSX01000013.1:0-10046 GCF_002439135.1 Pseudomonas sp. UBA6323
ACATACAAGCCCGGATGCAATTTCGGGAAGGATCACGCCGTTATGCCCCGGATTTCATCCGGGCTACGATTCGCTTTGGTGAGTAGGGCCGTAGGGCGGATGTCGCTTTTTACATCCACCGCAGCGGTGGATCGGTAGAGCGTGATCGGGTGTGCGGTCAATCATCCGCAATCAGCCGCTTACCGAGGCTGACCGAGGCATCGATCTTGTAGCCAAGCCGCTCGTAGAAGGCTAATGCCGCCGCGTTGGTGTCGCGCACCTGCAGGCTGAGTTTGGGACAGCCCCGGGCCAGAAGTTGCGCTTCGATATAGGTCATCAGCTGACGGGCCAGGCCCTGCTGGCGCCGCTGCGGGCACACCGCCAGGTAGTTGACCCAGCCGCGATGGCCTTCGTAGCCAGCCATGGCCGAGGCCACCAGCTTGCCGTCGATTTCCCCAACCAGAAACAGCTCGGGCTGTACCGTCAGCTTGCGCTGGATGTCCTTGTGCGGGTCGTTCCATGGGCGGGTCAGGTCGCAACGTTGCCAGAGATCGACGACGGCGGCTTCGTCAGCGAGCCGGAAGGGGCGGATGTGCATGGTGGACTCCAATCGGTGAGGCCACTGTTTTAGCACAGGCCGATGAACGGGACGCTAACGGCGCAGGTAGGAGGCGAAGTCGATATCGCCGGCCGAGAGGATCGCCTGCACGCGGTTATGCACGCCCAGCTTGCGCAGGATGGCCGAGACGTGGGCTTTGACCGTGGTTTCGGCGATATCCAGGCTGTAGGCGATCTGCTTGTTCGACTCGCCCTTGGTCATGCGCTCTAGCACCAGCAGTTGCTTGCGCGTCAGGGCTTGCAGCAGTTCCGGGGCGATGCTGTGGTTGTCGTGGTGCTGGCGCGAGCTGCCGCTCTTCTGCGAACGGATGATGTCCGGCGGCAGGTAGACGTTGCCGTCGAGAATCTGCGCGATGGCGTCGGTCATCTGCGCACGCGGCGAAGATTTGGTGATGAAGCCCACCGCGCCATAGGTGATGGCTTGCAGCACGATCTGCTTGTCCTGCTCGGCGGAGACGATCACCACCGGGATGGTTGGCGCCTCGTTACGCAGGTTCATCAGCCCGCCCAGACCATGCATGCCGGGCATGTTCAGGTCGAGCAGGATCAGATCCAGATCGTCGTGGCTCTGGGTCAGCTCCAGGGCGCTGTCCAGGTCGGCGGTTTCCATGATCTCGCTGCCGGGAAAACCGTCGGCGATGACGTTATGGATGGCTTCACGAAACAGCGGATGGTCGTCGGCAATCAGAATCTTGTACATGGCCTTGCACCTCGTTGTTGTGATTATGGTGTGGCAGTGGGCGTGAGGAAAGCAGCAGGCAGTTCGGCGGGTTGAGCGGGCACCAGGGGCAGGCCGGCCTGTTCCCAGGCATCGACGCCATCACGGTACCAGTAGAGCTGGCGATAGCCCATGGCATGGGCGCGGCGAGCCGCGTTCCAGCTCAGCCAGCAGTCGGAGCGGCAGTAGAACACGAAGGGTTGGCGCACGTCGCCACGGCTCTGCTGGTGCAGGTAGTGGGTGAAGTAGCGCTGCCATTGCGGGGCCAGGTTGCCGTCGCCGGCGTTTGCCAGCCATAGACTGCCGGGCAGGTTGGCGTGGGGGGCGTCCTCGACGAAGCGCCCCTGCACCCAGGGGCGGCGATAAACGTCTATCAGGCGGGTGTCTGGGCGCTCGGCAAGGAGCTTTTGCAGGGCGGGGGTATCGATGATTTGTACGCCTTCCAGACTGGACGGCGTCGGGCTGCGGTACTGGCTGCTGCGATAACCATCGGCGTCGAAAAGTTCTTCGGCCTGCGCAAGGCAGGTCAGTAACACGCAGGCAAGCATCAGGCCCGCTTGCACGGGCAGACGGTACTTCATGGCAAGGTCTCTACTTATGTTGTAGCGGTATTACAGGCCATGGTCGCAGGCTTGGGAATTCTACGTTGGAGAGGAAAACCAGTACCAAAGTAGTAGAGGGGTCGTGGCTGAACCTGTTATGGGGCTTACCGGTGTTGTTGGAGCGAATTCATTCGCGATCCTGGCTCGCAAGGTGCCGGCCCCTTTCGCGGATAAATCCGCTCCTACCGGTCAGGCAGCGTACTGCAGTCATGGTGATTCGATTCGTTGCATTTGTTTCGTTGCCTATCCCGCCTTGCGCAGCGCCGCGTGCTGCGGGTTGAAGGTGGCCACGGCGAGCAGGGTGAGCAGCAGCGTCAGGCCGATGCACACCGCTAGCGCCTCGACATGCAGGCGTAGGTACAGCGCGTTGCGCACCAGCTCCACGGCATGGGTGAAAGGGTTGACCGCGCACAGCCAGTACAGCCACTCGCTGGACTCACGCATCTTCCACAGCGGGTACAGCGCCGACGACAGGAAGAACATCGGGAAGATGACGAAATTCATCACCCCGGCGAAGTTCTCGAGTTGCCTTATGCCGTTGGACAGCAGCAAGCCCAGGGCGCTGAGCAGCAACGCCACCAGCAGCAGCGCCGGCAGCGCGGCGAGCAGGCCCCATGGCGGCGGTTGCACCCCGTAGACCCAGGCGATGGCGAGGAAGGCATAGACCTGCAGCAGCGAGATCAGCGCCGTGGCCAGCAGCTTGGCCACCAGCAGGAAGGCGCGCGGCAGCGGGCTGGTGAGCAGCACGCGCATGCTACCCATCTCGCGGTCGTAGACTATCGACAGCGAGCCCTGCATGCCGTTGAACAGCAGGATCATGCAGGCCAGGCCCGGCACGATATAGGTGTCGTAGGTGATGTAGGTGTCGTACGGCTCGATGATGGCGATGCCCAGCGCGGCACGAAAGCCGGCGGCGAACACCAGCAGCCACAGCAGCGGGCGCACCAGGGCGCTTAGAAAGCGCGAGCGCTGCAGGACGAAGCGCAGCCATTCGCGCAGGACGATGCCGCGCAGGCATTCCCAGTAGGCGGTCATGGTTGCGGCTCCTTTGCGGAATCTGTGGGTGGTGTGGACGGAGTGGGAGGGGCTTTAGCCGCGATACCCTCGATATTGGAAATCTCGCGGCTAAAGCCCCTCCCACCACTGGGCCGCAGCGCCTCGCGCACATGGCCACGGCCCAGCGCCTCGTCGCCGGTGAGGCGGGCGAAGCTGATGGCCAAGTCGTCGCCGAACTGGCCGGCCTTGCCCCAGGCCACGCGCTCGCCTCGATGCAGGATCAGCAGATCGTCGCTGGACTCGATCTCGTCCAGCAGGTGGGTCGTCCACAGCACGCACAGACCCTGCTCGCGGCACAGGTTGCGCACGTGCCGGCCCAGCGCCAGGCGGCTGGCCGGGTCGAGCCCGGCGCTGGCTTCGTCGAGCAGCAGCAGGCGCGGTTGGTGGAGCAGGGCGCGGGCGATTTCCACGCGGCGGCGGTGGCCACCGTTGAGCGTGCGCACCTTGTCATGACGGCGCTCAGCGAGATCCTGACGCAGCAGTTCCTCGTCGATACGTGCCTGCGCCTCGCGGCGCGGCATGCCGTGCAGCGCGGCGTGATAGGCGAGGTTCTGCTGCACCGACAGGTCGAGATCCAGCGTGCTCTGCTGGAACACCACGCCGAGCTGGCGCAGCGCCTGACGCGGTCCGTCGCGCAGGCTGTGGCCGAAGATGCGGATGTCGCCCTGTTGCAGGTCATAGAGGCGGGTGAGCAGGGCGATCAGGGTGGACTTGCCGGCGCCGTTGGGGCCGAGCAGGGCGCCGAAGCGCCCCGGCACCAGCTCGAAGGCCAGGTCGTTGAGCGCCTGGCGGGCGCCATAGGCGAAACCGACGCCGCTCACCTCCAAGGCGTTCATGGCGTCACCACCACGCCCCAGGGATAGCGGCCGACCTTGATCGACTTGGTCACCTTGAGCGTATCGACGTCGATCACCGATACGTCGCCGCTGACGCCGTTGGTGGTCAGCAGGCGCTTCTGATCCGGGGTGAACGCCAGGTGCCAGACGCGTCGGCCCACCAGCAGGTAGTCGAGAATCTCGAAGGTCTTTGCATCCACCACCGCTACATGGTTGGCCGGGCCAAGAGCGACGAAGGCGTACTTGCCGTCGTCGGTCAGCTTGACACCCACCGGCTGCACCTTGTCCGGGTGCACGCCCTTGATGGCGAAGTTGAGCACCTTGAGCACCTGGCGCGAGCCCACGTCCAGCACCGTCACCGTGCCGCCGATTTCGGCCGAGGCCCACAGGCGCTTGCCGTCCTTGTCGAACTCGACGTGACGTGGGCGCTGGTCGACCAGGGTGTTGTCGACCAGTTGATTGGTGCTGGTGTCGATCCAGTGCAGCATGTTGGTGGTTTCGCTGGTGTTGACCGCCCACTTGCCGTCCGGGCTCACCGCCATGCCTTCGGGCTCGACGCCGACTTCGATCTGCGCCAGTACCTCGTCGCTCTGCGCGTCGACCACCGTGACCAGGGCGTCGTCCTCGTTGGAGATATACATCCAGCGGTCGTTGGGGTGCAGGGCGAATTGCTCGGGGTCGGCGCCGGAGGGCAACTCCTTGATGATCTTGCGCGTGGCCAGGTCCATCACCTGCACGCGGTCCGAGTCGCTGGCGCAGATGTACAAGAGCTTGTTGTCGGAGGACAGCAGCAGCCCACGTGGGCGCATGCCGACGTCCAGGGTGGCGGTGACTTCCAGGCTATCGAGGTCGATGACGCTGATGCTGTCATCCTTCTCGTTGGATACGTAGGCAGTGGCGGCCAGGGCCGAGTGGCAGGCCAGGCCGAAGGCGACGGCACTGGCGAGACGGGTCAGGCGCATGGGGTTGATCCTCTTGTTGTTGTCGGGGCGACGGCGTTGGCCTGTGCGCGTGCTCCCCTCTCCCATTTATGGGAGAGGGGTTGGGGGAGAGGGCTGAAATTTCCCCCTCTCCCTAACCCTCTCCCCAATGGGGCGAGGGGACAGAATTTCTTTGCCTGTGGCCATCACCTTCCACAGGGCATCGTGCTGAGTACTGGGCCGCTAAGGCATACCCGCCAGATCACAGCTCACCTCAGGCCGGTCGTAGCCGAGGCTGTCCATTTCGTTACTGGGATGCAGAAAACCATCCTGCGGCGAGGTACTAACCAGGGCGCGTGGATGCACCAGCGGAATCGGTTGGCGTAGCTCGCCATTCCACGGACGGAAGCTCAGCTTGCGCCCCTTGAAGCCGTCCAGCGGCAGTTGTTCGTTCAGCAGCAGGTGACGAATGCCCTGCGGCTCGGCGGTGCGCTGCTTGGTGATGGCCGTGGCGAAGCTGCGCACGGCCATCCAGGCGGCGAAGTCGCGGTCGTTCATCCAGCGCCCGGCCAGCTCTTCGAAGCGCTTCTGCAACTGCGCGGCGCCGAAGGTTTCCACCGTCTTGTGCCAGGCGGTAGGGGTCAGGCCCTGGGTGCCGGCCACGGGGCGTGGATACCAGGTGTTGTAAGGCAGGTATTCGCCGAAGTCGCCACGCTCGTCGGCCACCAGCACCACGTCATACTCACTGGCCTGGGTGAACAGCGGCATCTCCGCCTGGGCGCTGCGGCGCTGGTCGTTGTCGAAGCTCCACGGCTTTTCGGCAACGATCTTGTGGCCGAAGCGCTTGGCCGCACGCTTGAGCGCGTCGGCGTAGGCGATGTCATCTTCGGTGTTGCCGGTCACCAGCAGCCAGCGTGTCCATTTGCGCAAGGCGAGAAACTGCGCCAGGGCGTCGGTCAGCATGGCGCGGCTGGGCAGGGTGTGCAGCACGTTACCCAGGCACTGTTCGCGGCGCAGGCCGTCGTCGGCACTGCCGGCATTGAACAGCAGGCTGTCCGGCAGGCGCTGGCTGAGCTGGCGCAGGGTGGCGGCCGGGGCGTTGACCACGAACAGGCGGATGCCGGCCTGGTGCTGGCGCTCGGCGGCGGCGAGCAGCTCGTCAGCCTGGTCGCTCTCGGCGCTCTGCAACTCGAATTGCTGCTTGAGGAAGCGCCCGGTGCTGTTGCTGTCGATGATCGCCAGCTCGGCGCCACGGCGGCCGGCGTCGCTCGGCTCGGGAATGACGTTGGACAGCAGCGGCCCGCGCGGCGGCAGATGGGCCAGGTAGCCGATGCGCACCTGCAGCTCGTTCGCGCTGGCGCCGGCCGCCACACCGAACGCGGCGGCGAGGCAGAACAACAGGCGGCAACTGATCCGGTGCATCGGGCGACTCCTGCAGAGGGTGTCGCCAGCATAGGAAGCGCCATCGGCTCGGGAAATATGCCCAAGGTAGCGCCGGGCACGTACGAAGGTCTTAGTCCGTCACGCCAATTGGCGCGCCAAACCTCCCCAAAGTACCAGCGCGTCAGTACCAAGGTAGTAACCCGGCGCTGGCCTTTACTTCCTAGCATGGCAGGCAACGTCCAATAACAATAACGGGTGAACGCCATGCGTATTCTCAAGGCCCTGCTGCTGCCCTTGCTGCTGATCATCAGCCTGCTCGGCGTCGATCAACTGCACGCCGCCGGTGACATGACCCGCCGCCCGCTGGCATTGCCTGACCTGGTACTGGGTAACGATGACAGCGACTACTTCATGTCGCAGACCGAGTACCAGCTGGAAACCGGCCAGGCCTACCAGCTCAAGATCATCGCCAGCGGCCAGAAGGAATACGCCTTCCAGGCGCCGGAGTTCGCCACTTCCATTTACTTGCGCAAGGTCGAGGCCGGCGGCGTGGAGATCAAGGCGGTCACCCTCACCGAACTGGAATTCGAGGATGCCGGCGAGGCGGAGATCTTCTTCCTGCCGGTCAAGCCAGGCAAATACCGCTTCTACGTCAAGGGTCTGGAAGGCAAGGGCATGCTCGGATACTTCGTGGTCAAGTAGCGTGGTCAAGTAGATGACTGCTCTGGGCCGCATCAACCTCGGCGTCAGCCTGCTGTTCGGGCTGGTGACCCTGGCCGGGCTGGCGCTGCTGTTGCGCCAGGCCAGCCATGATGTGCAGCGCGAGCTACAGGCCGCCGAAGCGGTGGTGGAATACCTCGGCGAAGTGGCGCGTAGCAATCCCGGCAGCCTGCGCCCGGAACTGACCGAGAACCTACGACATATCCGCGTGAGCTGGCTGCGCCCGGGCGAAGAGCCCGAGCACCAGACCGAACGCGTCATCGAGCACTGGATCGCCGAACGCCTGCTGGGCCCCGCCTCACTGGTGGCCGATGCCTGGCCGCTGGAGGATGGCCGCGAGTTGCGTATCGCCCTCGATCCCTATGACGAAATCGAGGAAATCCAGGACTCGCTGCTGCAACTGCTGTTGCTCAGCGCCTTTGCCCTGATCCTCAGTCTGCTGGCGATTCACTTTGCCGTAGGCCGGGCTCGACGTGTGCTGGACGAGCTGCTCGCCGGCCTGCGCGAAGTCGGCGCCGGTCACTTCGACACCCGCTTGCACGACCACGGTCTGGCCGAGGCCAAGCATCTGGCGGCGCATTTCAACGAGATGGCCACCACCCTGCAACAGGTGCAGGCGGACAACGCCGAGCTGACCCAGGCGCTGCTGGAGTTGCAGGAGCGCGAGCGCACGCGCCTCGGCCAGACCCTGCATGACGACCTCGGCCAATACCTCAGCGGCATTCGCGCCCAGGCCTGCCTGCTCAAGGTAATTGCCGATCGCCCGCAGCAGGTGCAGGACACCGCGCGCCTGCTCGACGACAACTGCGAGCGCCTGCAGCAGGGCTTTCGCAGCCTGATCCGCGACCTCTACCCGGTGGTGCTGGAGCGTCTGGAACTCGGCCCGGCGCTGCAACAACTGGCTGCTGACTGGCAGCAGGCGCAAGGCATTCGCTGCCGCCTGCAACTGAGCGAACAACTGCCAAGCCTGCCGCTGGCGAGCAAGGCCCATCTCTATCGCCTAGTGCAGGAGGCGCTGACTAATGTCGCCCGTCATGCCGATGCCAGTGAAGTGCGCATTCGCCTGCAACGCCGTGGCCAGGGCCTGCGCCTGTTGGTGCGTGACAACGGCCAGGGCACCGCATTGCCGCTACGGCCCGGCATCGGCCTGCGCTCGATGCGCGAACGCAGCCGCAGCCTGGGCGGCGAACTGCGCCTGCACAGTCGCCCGCAAGCGGGCTGGGCGCTGTGCCTGAACATTCCCCTGGAGGCAACGTCATGAAGATTCTGCTGGTAGATGACCACGCCGTGGTGCGCCAGGGCTACGCCAGCCTGCTGCGTGCGCTGTTGCCGGAGGTGCAATTGCGCGAGGCCTGTGATGGTGAGCAAGCGTTGCAGCGGGTGCAGGAAGAGATTCCCAACCTGGTGATCATGGATATCGGCCTGCCCGGCATCAGCGGTCTGGAAACCACACGCCGCCTGCGCCAGCGCCTGCCGCAACTGCGCGTGCTGTTCTTCAGCATGCACGACGAACTGCCCCTGGTGCGTCAGGCACTGGACGCCGGCGCCATCGGCTACCTGACCAAGAACTCGTCGCCGGAAGTGCTGGTGGAGGCGGTCAAACGCACCGCTGCCGGCCACGCCTATATCGAACAGCAACTGGCCACCCAGCTGGCCTGTAACCCAGCCAGCAGCGACGGCCTCGACCCACGCCTGCGCGAACTGACCCAGCGCGAGTTCGAAATCTTCGTCATGCTCGCCCGCGGCCTGCCACCGAGGCAGATCGCCGAGAAGCTGTGCATCAGCACCAAGACCCTGTCCAACTACCAGACCCTGGTAAAGAACAAACTGCAGATCGCCTCGCAGGCAGAGTTGGTGCATTTGGCGATTGATAGTGGGGTGGTCAGGGTGGGGTTGGAGAGTGCTTGAGGGGAGAGCGGGCTGCAATGGCCTGCTTGCTGAGCTGCTTTCTGCTCCAGCCTCAACTCTACTGCTCGGTCTAAATCGAGCATCCTCCGCAGGCTCGCCGCAAGCCGTTGGTTAGGTGTAAGTTGATGGCAATGAACCGTGATTTGCCGTGCGGTGTGTTAGAACAAATTCTGTGTCAGATCACTGTCGCCCTTTAATAAATTTTTAGAACCCGAGATAAGCTGCCATGGCATCATCACCTTCCGCTGGATCAATGATCCCGTTTCTTCGTCGACGGGATTATGTTTTTTTAGAGCACTTAGGGCAGGGAGCATGCGGAGAAACCGTTTTGCTTCATGATGATCTCATTGATAGTGACTTTGTTTGTAAGAAGTACTCGCCTATCTCGGAGTCGCTTCGTCAAGAGCTTTTTAAGAACTTTCTTAGAGAGATTAAGCTCCTTCACGAGGTGCATCATCATAATGTGGTTCGTGTATTTAATTATTATTTATATCCGGATAAATTGACTGGCTATATTCTTATGGAGTATGTTCAGGGTCTGGATATAGAAGATCATTTAAGTTCTGAGCCTGAAACTGTTAATGAGCTTTTTACTCAGGCAATCGATGGGTTTGCGTATCTTGAGTCAACCCGGATTTTGCATCGAGATATCAGGCCGCAGAATATTCTTGTACGTAATGATGGCACCTTAAAAATTATTGATCTGGGCTTCGGGAAACGTATAGGTACAACCATTGATTTTGATAAGAGCATTAGTCTTAACTGGTGGTGTGAACCGCCGGGTGAGTTTTCGGATGGAATATACGATCACTCGACTGAGGTTTATTTTGTTGCAAAGCTCTTCCAGAAAATCATTGCTGAAAATGGAATTGAGCAGTTCAAGCATGCAGCGCTCCTTGAACGAATGTGTCGTAGCAATCCAGTTGAGCGTGTACGTTCGTTCTTTGATGCAAAAAATGAGCTTAGTCTTCGGCTCTCTGAAGATATCGAGTTTGATTTTGAAGAGCGCAAAGCTTACAAAAATTTCGCAGATGAGGTTAGTAGGCATATTACGAAAATTGCCGAAGGGGCTAAGTATGCAATTGATTTAGATCGCATTCGTACTCAGCTCGAAACAGTTCATCGTAACTGCATGCTGGAGGATGAATTACCTAACTGTGCGCCGCTTCTGCGCATATTGGTTGAGGGGCAGTATTACTACCGGCGAGCTAATTTTCCAACATCCGTTTTGCGCACCTTTCTTCATTTTCTACGCAGCGCGCCTTTGGAAAAACAGCGAATTGCGCTATTAACCTGGCAAATAAAT
>NZ_DJSX01000112.1:0-38109 GCF_002439135.1 Pseudomonas sp. UBA6323
CACAGCACCAGGCTGCCGATGGCGTAGGTGAAGCGCGAGCCCGGCACGCTCGCGCCTTCGCCCTCCAGCTTGGCCGGCGTGGTGTCGTCGGCGCTGAGGAATACATCGAACGGCGCGCCGTTGTTGATCTGCGCGTAGAACTGCCCGGTGGCGCCGAAGGAAGCCACCAGCTTGTGCCCGGTGGCCTTCTCGAACTCAGGCGCGAGGACCTGGATCGGCGCGGTGAAGTTGGCGGCCACCGCAACCTTGACTTCGTCGGCGATGGCGCCGCTGGCGAATACCAGGGTCAGGGCGAGCAGGCTGTGCTTGAGCGGCTTGAGCATGAGGATTCCTTGCTGTTCTGGCGACGCAATCGGTCTTGGCGGAATGGCGAATGCGGCAATCCTACATCGTTATGTTGTTTTGTATATAGCGTGCGATCGATGCGTGTCGCCGTGCCCGATCTTCGTGCATGTCCGCTCCTGCCTGCACCGTCAGTGCCTGCAGGCAGTTTTTACCTTGCCAGCGACTACAAAAAACATAATTTCGCTAATGCCCCGCTCTGAACAGAATGCCCTCAACGAACCGCCGCGGCGGATCAGTCACGNNGCAGAATCAGAGCAGGCAACCATGACCGACCTGAAGCAGACCGCCTTTCCCACGCCCGCTGGTCGGGCCCCCGCAATTCTCGAAATCGATACCCTGGTCGTTGGTGCTGGCCAGGCTGGCGTCGCCATGAGCGAGCACCTGGGCAAGCAGGGCGTACCGCACCTGGTGCTGGAAAAGAACCGCATCGCCGAAGCCTGGCGTACGGTGCGCTGGGACTCGCTGGTTACCAACGGTCCGGTCTGGCATGACCGTTTTCCGGGGATGGAATTTCCCGATCTGGGGCCCGATGACTTCGCCCACAAGGATCAGGTTGCCGATTACTTCGAGGCCTACGCCAGGATGATCGACGCGCCAATTCGCACCGGCGTCGAGGTGAAGAAGGTGGTGCGTAATGCCGACCGAGCCGGCTTCATCGTGGAAACGTCCGAAGGTGTGATTCAGGCCAATCGCGTGGTGGCGGCCACCGGGCCGTTCCAGCGTCCGGTCATTCCGGCCATCGCGCCGCAGGACGAGTCGCTGCTGCAGATCCACTCGGCGAAGTACCGCAACCCGCAGCAACTGCCGGAAGGTGCGGTGCTGGTGGTAGGTGCCGGCTCCTCCGGCGTGCAGATCGCTGACGAGCTGAACCGCGCCGGGCGTCGGGTCTACCTGTCCGTAGGGGCGCATGATCGGCCGCCGCGCGCCTACCGCGGTCGCGACTTCGTCTGGTGGCTCGGTGTGCTTGGCCTGTGGGATCTCGAGAGCGTCGAGCCGGGCAAGGAGCACGTGACCATCGCCGTCAGCGGCGCCCACGGCGGTCGCACCATCGACTTTCGTGAGCTGGCCGGGCAGGGCATCACTCTGGTTGGTCTGACTCGCTCCTTCGACAACGGCGTTGCCAGCTTCCAGGACAACCTGGCCGAGAACCTGGCCCGTGGCGACGAGAACTACCTGTCGCTGCTCGACGCGGCCGATGCCTACATCACCCGCAATGGCCTCGACCTGCCCGAGGAGCCCGAGGCGCGCAAACGCTTTGCCGAGCCGGCCTGCGTCAGCGATCCGCTGCTGCAGCTGAACCTGGCCGAAGCCGGCGTCACCTCGATCATCTGGGCCACCGGCTACGCCACGGATTTCAGCTGGCTGCAGGTCGATGCCTTCGATGATGCCGGCAAACCGCAGCACCAGCGTGGCGTCTCCAGCGAGCCGGGCGTTTACTTCATCGGCCTGCCATGGCTGTCGCGACGCGGCTCCACCTTCATCTGGGGCGTGTGGCACGACGCTCGGCATGTCGCCGATCACATCGCCATCCAGCGCAAGTACAGCGCTTACCGCGCGGCCGCTGACCGTGACACTCAGGCCATCGAGGCCACCCCTGCCAAAACCAGCCTGACGGGAGCTCGCTGATGCCCACGCATACTCGCATTCGCATGTTCAATACCAAGGACACCTACCCCAACCAGTCGCTGGACAACGACCTGTGCCAGGCCGTGCGCGCCGGCAATACGGTTTACGTGCGTGGCCAGGTCGGCACCGATTTCGACGGCAAGTTGATCGGCCTTGGCGACCCGGCGGCGCAGGCCGAGCAGGCGATGAAGAACGTCAAGCAGCTGCTCGAAGAGGCCGGCAGCGACCTCTCGCACATCGTCAAGACCACCACCTACATCATCGACCCGCGCTACCGTGAGCCGGTGTATCGCGAGGTCGGCAAGTGGCTCAAGGGTGTGTTCCCGATCTCCACCGGCCTGGTGGTATCGGCCCTGGGCCAGCCGCAGTGGCTGATGGAGATCGACGTGATCGCCGTCATTCCGGACGACTGGCAAGCCCCGCAAGCCTGAGGAGCACGCGCATGACTTTCTCCATCGTCGGACGTTGTCCGGAAACCGGCCAACTCGGCATCGCCATCAGCTCCTCCAGCATCGCCGTCGGCGCGCGTTGCCCCTGGCTGCGCGCCGGGGTGGGTGCGGTGTCGACGCAGAACATCACCCTGCCGGCACTCGGCCCGCAGATTCTCGACCTGCTGGAAGCCGGTCTCGATCCCCAGGCCGCGCTGGATAAGGCCCTGGGCAGTAACGGCTACGGCCAGTACCGCCAGGTGACGGTGATCGACAGTCATGGCGCCAGCGCGCAGTTTTCCGGCAGCGAAGCGCTCGGCATCCATAGTGCCCGGGTGGGCGAGCAGTGTGTCGCGGCAGGTAATCTGCTGTCGAGCACGACGGTGATCGATGCCATGGTCGAGGCCTTCGAGCAGGCCGCTGGCGGTCTGCCGGATCGCCTGCTGGCCGCCATGCACGCGGCCATGGCCGCTGGGGGCGAGGCTGGGCCGGTGCATTCGGCAGCGATGTCGGTGGTCGGCGATCTGGTCTGGCCGGTGGTCGACCTGCGCGTGGACTGGGCCGAGCACGATCCCATCGGCGAGCTGGACAAACTCTGGCGTGCCTACGAGCCGCAACTGCACGACTACATCACCCGTGCGCTCGATCCGACCGCCGCGCCGAGCTACGGCGTGCCGGGTGACGAGTAGGCACAGCGACGTGTGGGAGGGGCTTTAGCCGNNCCGCTAAAGCGCCTCCCACAGGTCCATCGATCAATCTTTCACGGTAACCGCTCATGCCCACCAGCCGCGACCTGCTCGCCGACCTGATTGCCTTCGACACCACCAGCCGCCTGTCCAATCTGGCATTGATCGAGTACGTGCGCGACTACCTCGCCGGCTTCGGTATCGACAGCGAGTTGCTGTTCAATGACGACGGTAGCAAGGCCAACCTGCATGCGCGCATCGGCCCGAGCGTATCGGGCGGGGTGATGTTGTCCGGTCACAGCGACGTGGTGCCGGTCGACGGTCAGGCCTGGACGGTGCCGCCATTCGCCATGAGCGAGCGTGAAGGACGCCTCTATGGTCGTGGTGCTGCCGACATGAAGGGCTTCATCGCCTGCGTACTGGCGGCTGTGCCGGCCTTTCTCGACCAGCCACTGCGTCTGCCCCTGCATATCGCCATTTCCTATGACGAAGAAGTGGGTTGCCTCGGCGTGCGCAGCCTGGTCGAGCGCCTGCGCGCCAGCCCCGAGCGCCCGGCCATCTGCCTGATCGGCGAGCCGACGGAAATGCGGCCGGTGCTGGGCCACAAGGGCAAGCTGGCCATGCGCTGCGAGGTGCATGGCGCCGCCTGCCATTCGGCCTATGCGCCGCAGGGCGTCAATGCCATCGAATACGCGGCGAAGCTGATCGGCCGTCTCGGCGAACTCGGCACACGCCTGGCCGCGCCGGAGCGCCATGACGAGCGCTTCGATCCACCCTACTCGACGGTGCAGACCGGGATGATCCAGGGCGGCCGGGCGTTGAATATCGTCCCCGCCGAATGCCGCTTCGATTTCGAAATGCGCGCGTTGCCGGCCGATGATCCGCAGCAGGTCGCCGCCGAATTGCGTGACTACGCGGAGCACGAACTGCTGCCACGTATGCGCGCGGTCAGCGCGGCCAGCGATATCCGCTTCAGTGAACTGTCCAGCTACCCTGGACTGCTTACCGATCCGGCCAGCGATGCGGCGCAGTTACTGGCAACGATCGTTGGGCGTGAGGACTTCACCACCGTGGCCTTCGGCACCGAAGGTGGGCTGTTCGACGCGGCCGGTGTGGCCACCGTGGTCTGCGGCCCCGGCAGCATGGAGCAGGGACACAAGCCGGACGAATTCGTCAGCCTGGAACAGCTCGAGCGCTGCGATGCCATGCTGGCACGCCTGGCGCAGTGGATGCAGGCGGAGCGCTGAAAAGGGCTGTGGGGGCGCTTTGTTACGAGCGCAGTCGCTTGCGGCCCCTCTTCGAACAAGGTGCTGCCCCGGATCGGAGATCGCCAGCGCCGCAAAGCCGCTGTAGCAGTGAGCTCTGCTCGCGAAGCTCTGGCCTGCCTCGATCCCGTGCGTTCGCGAGCAGAGCTCGCTCCTACCTAATGGGCGTGGGCAATTCGGGATGCCTCCTGAAACATCAGCGTCTCCAGGTTGGGCGAACTGCCGTAAACGTCGCGGACAAGTCCGTGCTTACTGCGGCGAGTACCGCGGATGCAATCCGGGGAAGCCATCAGGCGCCTGGCGCCGCCTCGCCCAGCTCCGCCTTGCAGTAATCGACGAACAGCTGTGCCGGTTTGGTCAGCTGCGCGCGCTTCAGCCAGGCGGCCACTAGGCCGGAGCCGGTCACGGCTTCGCTGATGTTCACGCACACCACCTGCTTGCCGTCGTAGGTCATGTTGCAGTGCGGGCGGGTGACCAACACCGAGAAACCGAAGCCCTGGCCGACCATGCCCCGCACCATCTCGATCGACGGCGAGCTGAAGACGATATTCGGCGACAGGCCCAGCTCCTCGAAGATGCTCACGAAATAGTTACGGCTGGGCAGAACATCGAGCAGGATCATCGGATCGAGCACCAGGTCGCGCAATGACACCTGCGCCTGGGCAGCGAAACGATGGCCCTCGGGCAGCAGGGCGTATGGGCGCTGTGGCGGCATCAGCGGCTCGGTCTCGATGGTGCCGTCCAGATCGTGCTCGTAGAAGATCGCCAGGTCGAAGCGGCCACTGGTCAGCCCTTGCACCAGCTCGTGCTGCTCGCCGTCATGCAGGCGGATTTCCACACCGGGGTAGCGCTGACGAAAGCCGGCGATCAGCCGCGGCAGGTAGAGCGGGGCGACGGTCTCGAAGCAGCCGATGTCGATCTGCCCGGCCACCACGTCGTTGTCGGCCAGCGCGTTCTGTTCGAACTCGTGGGCCATGCGCAGCAGTTCCTGCGCCTTGCGGTAGAAGCGTCCGCCACCGGGGGTGAGCGAAACGCCCTGGGCGTGATGGCGAATGAACAACTGCACGCCGAAGCTTTCCTCCAGCCCCTTGATCGCGGTGGAGATCGACGGCTGGGCGATGTACAGCTTGCGCGACGCCTCTGCGACGCTGCCGCATTCGACGGTGGTAACGAAGTATTTGAGTTGACGCAGGGTGTAGGCAGCCACGCAAGGAACCTCGAACGATCTTGTTTTGACTCTCACCATACCCGCAGATCAGGGTGCGGTAGGCGAGCATCTTGTTTGCCAGTGGCCATATTTTTTATGGCCCTGGGCGGGGGATGCCTTGCAAGAGTCGTACGCGGGCAGCGAGAAGGGGCAGTGTCGGAGCGACTGATGGTGGGCTGAAGCCCACCCTACGCCACTGCTGCTGCACGCTGCGTCCGCTGCCCGCGCGGCAAGTCGGTTCCCTGTCGGGATTCGGTATGGCGGTGAGGCGCCCGCTGGGCGTGCGCAGAAAGTGTGCGTCCGTCAGGCCGGGTCCGTGGCGCTCGTGTCTCGGCGCCGCCAGCATTTGCGCTGTGCGGGCTGTGGTCTGCACAAATAATTGGCGGCTCGCACGCTTTTGGTGCGCTCGTGACCATCTTTTTCGTATGTCCCGGCGACATTTTTAATATTTTTCCTATCTTCGGGCTTGCGCCACCATCAGTCCGCAACAGCCAAACGGCAGAAGGGGACAGTGGTGTACGAACTCAGCGACTGGCAGCAACGCGCCCGCAATCAGGGCTTCATCGAACATGCGCTCATTCAGGGGCGCCGCGTCGCGGCGCAGTCCGGTGCCACCTTCGCCTCCGTCAACCCGGCCACCGGCCAGCTGCTGGCGCAGGTCGCCGCGTGTGGCGAGGCCGAAGTCGACCAGGCCGTACGTAGTGCCCGCCAGGCATTCGAGGCCGGCGTCTGGTCGCAGCGTAGCCCGGCCGAGCGCAAGCAGGTGCTGCTGCGCCTGGCTGAGCTGATCCTGGCCAATCGTGACGAGTTGGCGTTGCTCGACTCGTTGAACATGGGCAAGCCGGTGATGGATGCCTGGAATATCGACGTGCCCGGCGCAGCCGGCGTCTTCCGCTGGTATGGCGAAAGCCTCGACAAGCTCTACGACGAGGTCGCCCCCTCTGCGCCCAATGTTCTGGCCACCATCACCCGCGAAGCGCTGGGCGTGGTCGCCGCCGTGGTGCCGTGGAACTTCCCGCTGGACATGGCCGCCTGGAAGCTGGCGCCGGCCCTGGCAGCAGGCAACTCGGTGGTGCTCAAGCCCGCCGAGCAGTCGCCATTCTCCGCCCTGCGCCTGGCCGAGCTGGCCTTGGAAGCCGGCCTGCCGGAAGGCGTGCTGAACGTGGTGCCGGGCCTCGGCGAGCACGCGGGCAAGGCCCTTGGCCTGCACATGGACGTCGACTGCCTGGCCTTCACCGGCTCGACCGAAGTGGGCAAATATTTCATGAGCTACTCGGCACAGTCGAACCTCAAGCAGGTCTGGCTGGAGTGCGGCGGCAAGAGCGCCAACCTGGTCTTTGCCGACTGTCAGGACCTCGATCTGGCCGCCGAAAAGGCCGCCTTCGGCATCTTCTTCAACCAGGGCGAGGTGTGCTCGGCCAACTCGCGCCTGCTGGTGCAGCGCTCGATCCATGACGAGTTCGTCGAGCGCCTGCTGGCCAAGGCGCGCGAGTGGACGCCGGGCGATCCGCTCGATCCGGCGAGCCGTGCCGGCGCTATCGTCGAATCGCGGCAGACCGCGCGGATCATGGACTTCATCCGTGGCGCTGAAGCGGAGGGCGCGCGACTGGCCTGTGGGGGCCGGCAACTGACCTTCAATGGTTCGGACAACTTCATCGCGCCGACCCTGTTCACCGGCGTTGCGCCGAACAGCCGGCTGGCCCGCGAGGAAGTCTTCGGCCCGGTGCTGGCGGTGATGCCCTTCGATAGCGAAGACGAGGCCGTGCAACTGGCCAACGACAGCGTCTATGGCCTGGCAGCCTCGCTGTGGAGCGACGACCTGCACCGCGCCCATCGCGTCGCTCGGCGCCTGAAGGCGGGTACCGTTTCGGTCAACACCGTCGATGCGCTGGATGTCACTGTGCCTTTCGGCGGCGGTAAGCAATCCGGTTTCGGCCGGGACCTGTCGCTGCACTCGTTCGACAAGTACACCCAGCTGAAAACCACCTGGTTCCAGTTGCGCTCCTGATGGGGCGAGCTGGCTGCGTGCACGCTTTCCCTCCATGCACAACAACAAGATCGCAGGAGATTTGCCATGACTGATGCCGATATTTCTCTCGGTTCGCGCCCCGTCGAAATCACCCCGGCCTCGGGCAGGCTGAGCCGCAAGCTGGGCCTGGTCGCACTGCTGTCGGTTTCCGTCGGCCTGGTCATCTCTCAGGGCGTGATGGTGCTGATGCTTCAGGGCGTCGGCATCGCTGGCCCGGCGTTTCTGATCCCGCTGTCGCTGGCCTTCCTGCTGGCGCTGACTTACGCATGCTCGTTCTCCGAGCTGTCGCTGATGATTCCGCGCGCCGGCAGCCTGAGCAGCTACACCGAAGTGGCCCTTGGGCATTTCGCGGCGATCGTCTCGACCTTCTCCGGCTACGTGGTGGTGGCGATGTTCGCCCTGTCCGCCGAATTGCTGTTGCTCGATCAGATCATCAGCCATGTTTATCCGGGCCTGTTCCCCGGCATGAGCGTTGCGGTCGGCGTGCTGGTGCTGTTCACCCTGCTCAATCTGCTTGGCATCGATATCTTCGCCCGTCTGCAGACCGCACTGGCCACGGTGATGCTGATCATCCTGCTCGCGCTGGGGCTTTCGGCAATCAGCGGCAGTGGCAGCGAACCGGCGTTGAGCGGCGGCCTGCCCGACGAGTGGAACCCGATGGGGGCGGGTGTGCTGACCCTGGTAGCGTTGGCCATCTGGGGCTTCGTCGGTGCCGAGTTCGTCTGCCCGATGGTGGAGGAGTCGCGGCGTCCCGAGCGCAACATCCCCTGGGCGATGATCCTCGGCATCACGATCATCTTCGTGGTCATTGCCTTGTACGCCATCGGTGCCTTGTATTACGTGTCGCAAGACGAGTTGGCCAGCTCTGCGCTACCGCACTATCTCTACGCCACGGCGATGTTCGGTGAGTCCGGCAAGCACGTGCTGGTGATCGCCGCGACCATGGCCACCTGCAGCACATTGAACACCTCTCTGGCCGCTATTCCACGGATGCTTTACGGGATGGCGGACAATGGCCAGGCCTTTCCGCAGTTCAAGCTGCTCAGCCGGCGTTTCAACACGCCCTGGGTCGCGGTGCTGTTCGTGGCCGCGATCACCGGGCTGCCGATCCTGTTCATGGGCGATGATCCGGGTGTGGTCGGCATGCTGCTGATTGCCGCCGCGATTGCCTGGCTGCTGGCCTACATCGTCTGCCACCTGGACGTGATTGCCCTGCGCTGTCGTTATCCGGATCTCAAGCGTCCCTTCCGCACGCCGTTCTACCCGTTGCCGCAGTTGCTGGGCATCGTGGGCATGCTGATCTCCATCTACTACGCCTCGCCGACGCCGGAAATGACCGAGGCGATTTTTACCAGCGCCGGCGTGGTGTTGGGGCTGGTTTCAATAATCGCCGTGGTATGGATCAAGCTGGTGATGCGCAAGCCACTGTTCACCCCGGAACCGCTGGAAAACGTACTTAACCGTCAATGAACTCCGTCTGGGGCCGGACCCCGGACATTTGCTCACATGTACAAGGCGAGGCGACTGCCATGACTCTTCCTAAAACTGCCGAACGTTCCACCCGCGACTACCAGACCCTGGATGCGGCCCACCACATCCATGCCTTCCTTGACCAGAAAGCCCTCAACGAGAAGGGTGCCCTGGTGATCGCCAAGGGCCAGGGCCTGAACCTGTGGGACACCGACGGCAAGCGCTACCTCGATGGCATGTCCGGTCTGTGGTGCACCGCGCTGGGCTATGGCCGCGCCGACCTCAACGCTGCCGCCGCGCGCCAACTGGAAGAGCTGCCGTACTACAACCTGTTCTTCCACACCACCCACCCGCGGGTGGTGGAGCTGTCCGAGCTGCTGTTCAGCCTGCTGCCCAAGCACTACAGCCACGCCATCTACACCAACTCCGGCTCCGAGGCCAACGAGGTGCTGATCCGCAGTGTGCGCCGCTACTGGCAGGTGGTCGGCAAGCCGCAGAAGCGCATCATGATCGGCCGCTGGAACGGCTACCACGGCTCCACCCTGGGCAGCACCGCACTGGGCGGCATGGGCTTCATGCACGAGATGGGCGGCATGCTGCCGGACTTCGCCCATATCGGCGAGCCGTACTACTTCGCCGAAGGCGGCGAGCTTTCCGAAGAGGCGTTCGGCCTCAAGGCGGCCCGCGAGCTGGAGGCGAAGATTCTCGAACTGGGCGCCGAGAACGTTGCCGCCTTCGTTGCCGAGCCTTTCCAGGGCGCCGGCGGCATGATCTTCCCGCCAGCCAGCTACTGGGCAGAGGTGCAGCGCATCTGCCGCCAGTACGACGTGCTGCTGTGCGCCGACGAAGTGATCGGCGGTTTCGGCCGCACCGGCGAATGGTTCGCCCATGAGCATTTCGGCTTCCAGCCCGACACCCTGACCATCGCCAAAGGGCTGACCAGCGGCTACATCCCCATGGGCGGTCTGGTGCTGTCCAAGCGCATTGCCGACGCGCTGGTGCAGGAGGGCGGGGTGTTCGCCCACGGCCTGACCTACGCAGGGCACCCGGTGGCCGCTGCCGTGGCCATCGCCAACCTCACCGCGCTGCGCGACGAGAAGATCGTCGAGACGGTGAAGACCGACACCGGCCCGTACCTGCAGAAGCTGCTGCGTGACACTTTTGCCGACCACCCGCTGATCGGCGATGTCCAGGGTACCGGTATGGTCGCTGCGCTGCAGTTCGCCGAAGACAAGGCCACGCGCAAGCGTTTCGCCAACGAGAACGACATTGCCTGGCACTGCCGCACGGCCGGTTTCGACGAGGGCCTGATCATCCGTTCGACCCTGGGCCGCATGATCATGGCGCCGGCGCTGGTGGCCACGCATGCCGAGCTGGACGAACTGGTGGAGAAGACCAAGCGCGCAGTGGACCGCACCGGGCGCGAGTTGAACCTGCTGTAACCCCAGGGTGATGGGGCTCCTTTCTGTAGGCGCGGATTGATCCGCGAATTCGCGGCTGAAGCGGTATGCCGCCCGGCCGCTCCTACAGAAACGGCCCTGCGCCGCGCCTCATCGCCTACCAACCGCCCCGCAGAGGGCGGGCAAGAAACCAGGAGCCGGCCCGCAGAGGCCGGCCCTGATTGCCTTTCAGGCCTCTGGCCAATCCCTGCCTCACACCAGCAATGCACCAACAGGTTGTGGGAGCGCTTCATGAAATCATCCTTGCGTCATCGTCTCGCCCGTTCGTTCGCCTGCACCGCTCTGGCTGCCAGCCTGGCCGCCACCGCCCAGGCCGGCACGCTATCCATCGGTCATACCACCTGGGTCGGCTACGGCACCCTGTACCTGGCCCGTGACCTCGGCTACTTCAAGGAAGCCGGCCTCGATCTGCAACTGACCACCATCGAAGAAGCCTCGATGTACATGGCCGCACAAGCCTCGGGCAAGCTGTCCGGCTCGGCCTCGACCATCGACGAGATCCTCAAATACCGCTCCAAGGACTTCTGCTTCAAGGCCGTCGCGGCGCTGGACGAGTCCCACGGTGGCGACGGTATCGTCGTGCACAGCGACATCGCCGGCATGCAGGACCTCAAAGGCAAGGCCGTGGCCGTCAATGAAGGTTCGGTATCGCAGTTCTGGCTCAGCTACCTGCTGAAGAAGGCCGGCATGAGCATGGCCGACATCGAAGTGCAGAACATGACTGCCGACGATGCCGCCTCGGCCTTCATCGCCGGCCACGTTCCGGCCGCGGTGACCTGGGAGCCGAACCTGACCATGGTCAAGCAGAAGGGCAGCGGCAAGGTGCTGGTCGATAGCAGCGAAACCCCCGGTGTGATCGTCGATGTGGTCGCGCTCGATTGCGACGTCATTGAAAAACAGCCGGAGGACGTCAAGGCGCTGGTTGCCGGTCTGTACAAGGCGGTCGAGTTCACCAAGACCAATCCGGAAAAAGCCTACGAGATCATGGCCAAGGGCGTCGGTGGCTACCTGTCCAATCCCAAGGATCTGGCCGAAGCCGCCAAGGGCGTGACCTTCTACGACCAGGCCATGAGCGAGAAGCTGCTCGGCACCCCCGGGCAGGCCGGCGATATCGCCGAGATCATCAAGCTGGCCAACGAGACGTGGAGTTCGCTGCAGGGCAAGCCCTACACGGTGAGCTACGAGGACCTGGTGGATACCTCGTTCGTCACTCCCTAAGCCTTCGACCCAGCCTTGTAGGAGCGGCTTTAGCCGCGAAGCTCGCGGATAAATCCGCTCCTACAACGGCCGTGGTAACCCATACGGCTTGGCGGTCTTTTCAGCATTCGCAACACGAGGTGGTTAATGGCCACGCAAAAATCCTGGGTGCAGCGTTGCCTGACCCCGAAAGTCGACTTGCCGAGACCACTGGTTCTCGGCTTCGCCAGCCTGTGCTGGCTGCTGGTGCTTGGCCTCTGGGCTTTGCTTTCCTACGGCGGCGTGGTGCCGTCGATGTTCCTGCCAACGCCGGGCGATGTGATCGCTGCCGGTGTGCGCCCTGCCGGTGACGGCACCCTGAGCAAGCACGTGCTGGCCAGTCTTGAGGTGGTGCTGATCGGTTTCGCCATTTCCTCGGCGGTCTCGGTGCCGCTGGGCCTGCTGATGGGCAGCTTTCGTATCGTCCAGGCGTTCCTCGAGCCGCTGGTCAACTTCATCCGCTACCTGCCGGTCACCAGCTTCGTGCCGCTGTTCATCCTGTGGATCGGCATCGGTCTGGAGCAGCGCGTGGCGGTGATCATCTTCGGCGTGTTCTTCCAGCAACTGGTGATGATCGCCGACGTCTCCAAGGGCGTGTCCAAGGATCTGCTCAACGCCAGCTACACCCTCGGCGCCAGCCGTCGCGACGTGGTCCTGCACGTGCTCGGCCCGGCTTCGCTGCCGGGGATTCTCGACACGCTGCGGGTGACCATGGGCTGGGCCTGGACTTACCTGGTGGTAGCCGAACTGGTCGCCGCGAGCAGCGGCCTGGGCTACATCAGCCTCAAGGCCATGCGTGGCTTCCAGGTCGACGTGATCTTCCTCGCCATCGCCATCATCGGCCTGCTCGGGCTGATGACCGACCAACTGTTCCGTCTGCTTCGACTGAGGATTGCCGCATGGGCGCAGTAGCCAAGAAACCCTACATCATGCCGGCGCTCAGCGAGTACGCCGAGGTCGAGGCGCGGCTCAAGGTGGACAACGTCAGCCTGCGCTACCGCTCGCCCAAGGGCGAGACCTTCACCGCGCTGGATCGCGTCTCCTTCGAGGTGCCGGATCAGCAGTTCGCGATGATCGTCGGCCCGTCCGGCTGCGGCAAGTCGAGCCTGCTCTATCTCACCGCCGGGCTCAACGAGCCGACAGAGGGCGATATCTACGTCGGCGGACAGAAGGTCATCGGTCCCGGCGCCGACCGTGGCATGGTGTTTCAGGGTTACACCCTGTTCCCCTGGCTGACCGTGCGCGAGAACATCGAGTTCGGCCTCAAGCGGCGCAAGCTGCCGGCCAGCGAAATCCGCACCATCGTCGAGTTCTACCTCAATGAAGTGGGCCTGGCCAAGTTCGCCGAACATTACCCCAAGCAGCTCTCCGGCGGCATGATGCAGCGCGTGGCCATCGCTCGAGCGCTGGCCAACGACCCGCAGATCCTGCTGATGGACGAACCCTTCGGCGCCCTCGACAGCCAGACCCGCCTGCAGATGCAGCAACTGCTGCTGCAGGTGTGGGGCAACGCCAAGAAGACCGTGGTGTTCGTCACCCATGACATCGACGAAGCGATCCTGCTCGCCGACCGCATCTACGTGATGGGCGCGCGCCCCGGCCGCATCAAGGAAATCCTCGACGTGCCGATCGAGCGCCCGCGCAACCTTGACGTGGTCATGGAGCCGGAATTCATCCGCATGAAACGGCACATCCTCGGCCTGCTGCACGACGATATGGAAGAGATGCACTGAGATGAGCGAGAGCTTCGACTACCTGATCGTCGGCGCCGGCTCGGCTGGCTGCGTACTGGCCAACCGCTTGAGTGCCGACTCGACCGTGCGCGTGTGTCTGATCGAGGCCGGCGGCAGTGACGCCAGCCCGCGCGTGCAGGTGCCGGCCGGCACCATCACGCTTTACAAGAGCCGCGTGTTCAGCTGGAACTACTTTTCCGCGCCGCAGAAGCACCTCGCCGGGCGCCGCTTGCACACCCCACGCGGCAAGGCGCTGGGGGGCTCCAGCTCGATGAACAGCATGATCTACATCCGTGGCGACGCCAGTGACTACGATCGCTGGGAGGCCGCCGGTTGCACCGGCTGGGGCTGGAGTGACGTGCTGCCGTACTTCAGGAAATCCGAAGGCAACTGCCTGGGCCAGGCGTTGCAGTACCACGGCACTCAGGGCGAACTGCTGGTGGACAGGCCGCGCGACCCCAATCCGCTGTCCGAGCGCTATATCCGCGCGGCGGAACAGATCGGCCTGAAGCGCAACGACGACTTCAACGGCGGAACTCTGGAAGGCGTCGGTCTCTACAACGTCACCCAGAAGAATGCTCGGCGCCTGTCCAGCTATCGCGCCTTCGTCGCCCCGGTGCGCCAGCGTGACAACCTCACCGTGCTCACCGGCTGCGAAGTGGAACGCCTGCTGCTCGACGGCGAGCGTGTCACCGGCCTGGAGCTGCGCGAGAACGGCCAGTGGCGCACGCTGCACTGCACGCGCGAGACGATTCTCTGCGCCGGCTCGCTGGGTTCGCCGCATATCCTGCTGAAATCCGGCGTCGGCCCGAAAGCCGAGCTGGAGGCCGCTGGCGTGGCCTGCAAGGTCGATCTGCCCGGTGTCGGCAAGAACCTGCAGGATCATATCGACGGCACGCTCACCGTGCGCTCGAAGAGCCCGCTGTCGCTGGGCTTCTCACTCGGTGCGCTGCCGAAGATCATCGCCTCGCCGTTCAAGTACCTGGCGCAGAAGATGGGCTGGCTGACCACCAACTACGTCGAGGCCGGCGGCTTCGCCCGTACACCTCTGGCTGACAGCCTGCCGGATGTGCAGATGCACTTCGTGCCGGGTTATCGCAGCCACCGTGGGCGCCTGTTCGAGTGGGGCCACGGCTATGCCATCCACACCTGCGTGCTACGCCCGAAAAGCATCGGTGAAGTACGCCTGGGCGAAGGCCGAAGTCTGAGCATCGACTTCAACTTCTTCAGCGACGAGCAGGACGCCCGCGTGCTGGTGGAGGGCGTCAAGCTGGCGCGACGCATTCTCGCCCAACCCGAGTTCGACGATATCCGTGGCGAGGAAATGCTGCCGGGGCCGCAGGTGCAGAGCGACGAAGAGCTGCTGGCGCATCTGCGCGAGCATGCCGCCACCGTGTTCCACCCGGTCGGCACCTGCAAGATGGGCGCGGACGAGGCGGCGGTAGTCACACCGGATCTCAAGGTGCGTGGCGTGACCAACCTGCGCGTGGCCGACGCCTCGATCATGCCAACGCTGATCAGCGGCAACACCAACGCGCCGTGCATCATGATCGGCGAGAAGGCGGCCGATCTGATCCGCCAGGGCTGAGTTTGGCTCAGCCCGTCTTGCGCTTGCCCGACAGGCGCGAGACGCCTAGGAGCACCAACGCCAGGCCGCCGATCTGGTACAGGGTGATGGCTTCGCCAAGCAGCGCCCAGGCGGCGAACAGCGTCAGCACCGGGCCCAGGTTGCCGAACAGGGCGGCGTGGCTGGCGCCCATGCGCTGCACGGCCAGCGCCATCCAGTAGATCGGCAGCACCGTCGACAGCAGCGCCATCAGCGAGCCGTGCAGCCATACCTCGGCCGGCAGGTTAAGCAATTGCGCGGGGTCACGGGTGAGGCCGTAGTGCACCAGCACCATGAGCGCCGAGGCGCCGCCAGCCAGCCCGGCCAGGCGCATCGAGCCGACCCGGCGAATCACCACGCCGGTGCCCAGGTAATACAGGGCGTAGGTCACCGCGCTGGCAAATACCCAGGCGGCGCCCAGCAGGATCTGCTCGCTGTCGCCCTCGACGCGCATGTCATGCACCAGGGCGATGCCCAGGCCCAGGTAGCACAATCCCGTGGCCAGGAAGGTACGCGGCCCTGGTCGCTCACCCATCGCCAACATCTGCAACAGCACCACCAGCGTCGGGTAGGTGAACAGGATCAGCCGCTCCAGTCCGGCGCTGATGTACTGCAGGCCATAGAAATCGAACAGGCTCGACAGGTAGTAACCGAACATCCCCAGCAACAGAACGTGCGCCCAGTCCTTCGCCGACAAGCGCGTTTGCGTGGTGCCCCGGCTCAGCCACAGCAGCCAGGCGAACAGCGGCAGCGCCAGGCCCATGCGCAGACTCAGCACCGTGACGGCATCCACTGGCGCCGCGGCGTATGCGAGTTTGACGAACACGGCTTTCAGGCTGAAGCCGGTGGCCGAGAGCAAGGCGAACAGCACGCCATTGTCCAGGCTGCGTCGGTAGGTGGCGGTCAAAGCGTTCATGAGCAAGGCTACGGCAGGGATCGAACTGTTATTCTGAGCGGAAAGCCACATCGCTAGAATCGCAATTTCAAGAATATGGCTTTCTGATTTGGAGAAGGTCTATGTATTTCGATCTGCCCGACCTGCGCCTGATCGCAGCGATTGCCGCCACCGGTAGCCTGAGCAAGGCAGCGGCGACCTTTCCCGTCGCGGTGTCGGCAGCCAGCACCCGCCTGCGCCTGTTCGAGGAGCGCTGCGGCCTGACGCTGTTCGTGCGCAGCAGCGATGGCATGAGCCTGACGCCGGCCGGGCGCCTGGTGCTGGAGGCCTGCCAGGGCGTGCTGAAGGAGGCCCGCCAGCTCAGCGATACCCTGCAGGAGCTAAAGGGCGAGCGGCGTATCACCCTGCGCCTGGCGGCTTCCACCGTGGCCAACAGCACCTTCCTGCCGGCGGCGCTTGGGCCATTCCTGGCCGATTACCCGGAGGTGGATCTGCAACTGGCCGAGTACAACAGCAAGGATGTGCTGCATGCGGTCAGGGATGGCGGCATCGATATCGGCGTGTACGACGGCAACCTGCCCACCGATGGTCTGCTGTCGCTGCCGTTTCGCAACGACCGCCTGGTGCTGCTGGTGCCACAGGGGCACGCGCTGATCGGGCAACGTCCGGCGTCACTGCGCAGCGCGCTGAACTTCCCTTTCGTCTGCCTGCCGGCCGAGCGCGCGATGCAGCGCTTCATCGAGTACATGGCGGTGCGCAACGCGCTGCCATTGAGGGTTCGGGTGCGCGCGCCGAGCTTCGACGCCATCGCCCAACTGGTGGCGCAGGGCGTCGGGGTTGCCATGCTGCCCGAGGTGGCCGCGACCCGTTTCGCCCAGGAACTGCCGGTGGCGGTGGTGATGCTGGAGGATGTCTGGGCCACCCGCGAGCTGCGCCTGTGCGTGCGCAGCTGGGAGGCGCTGTCGTCCCATGCGCGGCAACTGGTCAGCTATCTCTCGCCCGAGCGGTCATCCGGCGACAACCTGAGTGGGTGACGTAGGAGCGGCTTCAGCCGCGAAAGAGCTCGCCGCTGAAGCGCCTCCCACAGTGCGTGGTTCGACCGACTGCGCTCCGGCGTTGGCGCGAGCGATGTGGGAGGGGCTTCAGCCGCGACAATCGCCGCGCAAGAACCTCCGGCCATCACTTGAAAAACTGGCTGGGCGTCAGGCCGAACTGCTTCTTGAACATGGTGGTGAAGGCGCTGGGGCTGTCGTAGCCCAGCTCCCCGGCGATGTCGATGATCTTCTCACCCAAAGCGATGCGTTCCAGGGCCAGCAGCAGGCGCGCCTGCTGGCGCCATTGGCCGAAGGTCATGCCGGTACCTTTCTGGAACAGGCGCTGGATGGTCTTCTCGTCCAGGCCCAGGCGGGCGCTCCAGTCGGACAGGGTGGAGGCGTCGCCGGGGTCGTTCTGCAGCGTTGAACAGATCGGCTGGATGCGCGGGTCGGCCGGCTGCGGCAGATGCAGCGGCAGGGTCGGCAGGATGCGCAGCTCATCGAGGATCAGGCGCATCACCCGCGCTTCGCGCGAGTCTTCGGCGTAGGGCTGGGGAATGTCCACGGCAGCGCGGATCAGCTCGCCGAGCAGCGGCGAAATGGCCACCGCGCGGCACTCGTCGGGCATATCCGGCAGGCTGTCGGGGCGCACGAACATGCTGCGCATCTTCACGCTGCCGACGCAGCGGATCGCATGCACCTGGCCGCAGGGCATCCAGATGCCGCGGCTCGGCGGCACCGTCCACTGGTTCATCGCCGAGGTCACCACCATCACCCCGGAAATGGCGTAGATCAGTTGGTGCTTGTTGCGATGCGAATGTGCCTCGATCAGCGTGTCGACCGGGTAATCGGTGGCGCTGCTGCTGACCAGCCAGGGGGCAGCATCGATCTCGGCCAGTCGTTTATCAGGGAGACGCATGTAGATGCCTTTTTTGCGAGGGTTGCTGTCCTTTCTTCGTGAGACAGGCGTAGGGGCGGAGCCTAGCATAGCGCCGTTTCTCATCTCGCCCGGAAGCTTCAAGCATGTCCAGCAGTCCTGCCGCTACCTCCCTGGCTGGCGCCTCGTCCGTCACTCAGGCCAGCCCCCTGGTGATGCGCGTGATCGGCGCCTGCGCCCTGGCGCACCTGATCAACGACCTGATCCAGGCGGTGCTGCCCGCCATCTACCCGATGCTCAAGCTCAACTACGGCCTGAGCTTCGCCCAGATCGGCCTGATCACCCTGACCTTCCAGCTCACCGCCTCGCTGCTGCAGCCCTGGGTGGGCTACCACACCGACCGCCATCCCAAGCCCTGGCTGCTGCCGGCCGGCTCACTTTGCACGCTGGTCGGCATCCTCATGCTGGCGTTCGTTGGTAGCTTCCCAGCTATCCTCCTGGCTTCGGCGTTGGTGGGCATCGGCTCCTCGACCTTCCACCCCGAAGCATCGCGCATCGCCCGTCTGGCCTCGGGTGGGCGTTATGGCCTGGCGCAGTCCACCTTCCAGGTCGGCGGCAATGCCGGCACCGCCTTCGGCCCGCTGCTGGCGGCGGCGATCATCATTCCCTACGGCCAGGGCAACGTCGCCTGGTTCGGCCTGTTCGCCGCCTTCGCCATCGTTGTGCTGTACGGCCTGAGCCGCTGGTACCGCCATCACCTGACGCTGTTCAAGCTCAAGCAGGGCGGCGTGGCTACCCACGGCCTATCAGCAGGACGGGTGAAGTTCGCGTTGCTGATCCTGGCGCTGCTGGTGTTCTCCAAGTACTTCTACATGGCCAGCTTCACCAGCTACTTCACCTTCTTCCTGATCGAGAAGTTCGACCTGTCGGTGGCCAGCTCGCAGCTTTACCTGTTCCTGTTCCTCGGCGCGGTGGCCGCCGGCACCTTCTTCGGCGGGCCGATTGGCGACCGTATCGGGCGCAAACAGGTGATCTGGTTCTCCATCCTTGGAGTGGCGCCGTTCTCCCTGCTGCTGCCGCACGCCGACCTGTTCTGGACGGGCGTGCTGAGCATGGTGATCGGCTTCATCCTCGCCTCGGCGTTCTCCGCCATCGTGGTCTTCGCCCAGGAACTGATGCCGGGCAACGTCGGCATGATCGCCGGGCTGTTCTTCGGCCTGATGTTCGGCTTCGGCGGCATCGGCGGGGCGCTGCTGGGTTACCTGGCGGACATCCATGGCATCGAAGAGGTGTTCCTGATCTGCTCCTTCCTGCCGCTGCTCGGCATCCTGACCGCGCTGTTGCCGTCGCTGAAGACGCGTTAATAATCCGTAAGAAAAAGGAACAGGGACGAATGAAACACATCGATCGGATGCTGCTTGGCCTGGGGGTATTGATACCGTTCTGGCTGTTCTTCGGCGTGTTGCTGACTGCGCTGGCCCATCCCGATTACAGCCATCTGGACCAGGCCATGAGCCAGCTGGGCGCGCAGGGTTCGCCCACCCAGGGCTTCTCGGCCTGGGTCAACAACCTGCCGTTGGGCGTGTTCTTCGTGCTCTTCGCCGTTGGGGTCATGCGGCAGGTGCGCGGCTCGCGGCTGGCGTCGTTCAGCGCCGCGCTGATTCTCGTCCACGGGCTGGCCAGCTTCGCCACCGGCTACTTCGCCTGCGACCAGGGTTGCGCGCCAGCACAGCCATCCTTCTCGCAGCAGATGCACAACCTGGCCGGCCTGCTGATGTTCCTCTCGCTGACTCTGGCCAGCCTGCTTTGGGGATTCCTGAGCAAGCGCCTGCTGGGTTCGCGCGGTTTCGGCCTGTTTTCCTTCGCCTGCACCGTGCTGGCCGTGGCCACCGTGGTGCTGATGGCCCAGGCGGTCGAGGCCGGGCAGTGGTTCGGCCTCTATCAGCGGATCAACTACGGTATCTCGGTGATCTGGGTCGCAGGCCTGGCGCTGATGCTGTCGCGAAGTGGTGCCGAGCCCCTCAGGTTCGGTAAGGCTTGAGGCTCTTCATACGCGCGCGGTAGGTGGCTGGTGTCGGCAGCTGTTGGCGAAGGCGATGCTGATCGGTGTCAGATGCACGCGCTTGCTGCGTCGTGTTTATATCGCGCGCTTATCGAACTAACCCGCAAGGAAGGACAGCCATGATCACCTGCTACCTGCGCTACATCGTCGATCCCTACAAGCTCAAGGAATTCGAGCACTACGCCAAGCTGTGGATTCCCTTGGTAGAGCGTTTTGGCGGCACGCACCACGGTTATTTCCTGCCCTCCGAGGGCGCCAATGACGTGGCCCTGGCGCTGTTCAGCTTCCCCAGCCTGGCCGACTACGAGCGTTATCGTCAGGAGTCGTTCGCCGACGCCGAGTGCCAGGCGGCCTTCCGCTACGCCGAAGAAACGCGCTGCATCCTTAGCTACGAGCGCAGCTTCTTCCGACCAGTGTTCGAGTAAGTCGAGACGGCGCTGCCGGCCTTCTGCGCGTTAACTGACTCGTCGCCATACGCTGGCCAGCCAGGGCTGTTGGTCGCGTGGCAGGCCGGCGGGGCGGTAGTAGTGTTCCAGCTCGACGAAGCCGGCCGCGGTGAGCCGCGCGCGCCAGCGTTCCAGATCGTGATAGCTGCCGTAGCGCGGGCCGTTCCAGCCTTCCTGGTTCTCGCCGCGCGGGTTGGAGCTGAACAGCACGCCGCCAGGTTTCAGCGCCGCATGCAACTGACCGAGTACGCGCGGCAGCTCCTGATCGGGGACATGGAACAGACTGGCGTTGGCGAAGATGCCATCGAAGTGCCCGGCCGGAAGGTCCAGTTCGAGAAAGCTCTGCTGCCACACCTGGCAGTTGCTGTCGGCACGCGCCATGGCAACGAATTCGGCGCAACCATCGACACCGATGGCCTCGTGGCCAAGGCCGCTGAAGGTGCGCAGGTCGCGCCCCGGGCCGCAGCCGAAGTCGAGGATGCACCAGGGCTTTTCACCCTCGATATGACGCAGCAGGGCGGCGATGTTCTGGCTCACGTCATGGTCACGCGTGCCCTCGCGAAAATCCTCGGCGCTGCTCTGGTAGTGGGCCAGGGTGAGGGCGCTGATCTGCGCGAGTTCGTCGGGGCTCAGGGGCATGGCGATGTTCCAGAAAAAGTAGGCATTAAACCCGCTAGCGCGGGCCGGTGACCAGCGAGGCGGGTGATGCCACATGGCCGCCATGTGAACCAGCGCTGCGCTTTGATAGTCCCATTTCCCGAGGGGTGTAGACCGGCTGGCTGCAGTCGGGCACCCACGATCAGGAGATAATGCGATGGTTACGCACTACAAGGTCTCTGGCCACCTCGCCTGTGGCTCTCATGGTGAAAAGCTGGCCTCTACCACCGATCTGGCCAAGGTCAAATGCCGCAATTGCCGCAAGACCGAAGTATTCACCGAAGCGCGCCGTAACGCCCGCAATGCCGCCCGACGCGCCGCGCGCCGGAAAAAGGCGACCAACGCCGGGAACGACTGGCGCACCTCCTGGCAGGCGCGTCTGGCTGCCTTGCCAGGGCCGCAGCGTCTGCCCCGCGGTTTTGGCGACCAGGCATTCGTCTAGGCGGGTGGTAATTGACGGAGAGCTTCAGTCGCACTCAATACGTGACAGAAGCCTTCTCCGCTACCTGATGGCTGGCGCTGCACGCCGACTTCAGCTGGATAAGGACGTGCAACTCCGATCTTCTGATTCGGATGAAATGTGTTGATACGTCGGCTTCATGACCTCGACGGCGCAATCTGCGCAACAGCCTGTTCCCGCGTTTGCCCCGTACCTGAGCTTTGCCTTAGATTGGCCGGTCCACCGCGACCGGAGCTGCCGGTCATGCCTCGAGGTTCGCGTCGTGTCCGCTGCTGCTCCCGCTTCCGTCTATCGTCTTCCCGGTTTCCTGCCATTTCTCATCGCCCGCATCGTCGTGGTCTTCGCGGTGCAGATTCAGGCGGTCGTGGTGGCCTGGCAGGTCTATGACCTGACCCGCGATCCGCTTTCGCTGGCCTATGTCGGCCTGGCCCAGTTCATCCCCATGCTGCTGCTGTTGATGCCGGCCGGCGATCTGATCGACCGCTACGACCGCAAGCTGATCCTGATGCTCAGCTGGCTGGTAGAGGGCGTTTGCGCCGGGGCGCTGCTGTGGCTGTCGCTGAGCGGGGCGCCGGTCGCCTGGTACTACGCGGTGCTGGTGCTCTACGGCTGCGGCCGTGCCTTCACTGGGCCGGCGCTATCGAGCCTGCTGCCGCAGATCGTGCCGCGCGAGCGTCTGGCCGCGGCCATCGCTGCCAACAGCATGATCATGCGCGGCGCGACCATTTCCGGGCCGGTGATCGGTGGTGTTCTGTACGCCATCGGTGGTGGCGGGCTGACCTACTCGGTGTGCCTGGCCTGCTTCCTCGCCGGCTGCGTGCTGCTGCAACGGGTGCCGGTGCTGTATGCCGAGAAGATGCAGGCGCTGGAATCCACCGCCTGGGCGCGCTTCACCGCAGGCATTCATTTCATTCGCACACGGCCGATCATCCTCGGCACCATCTCGCTGGATTTGTTCGCCGTACTGCTCGGCGGCGTGGTGGCGTTGCTGCCGATCTACGCCCAGGAAGTGCTGGAAGTCGGGCCGACGGGCCTCGGCCTGTTGCGCAGCGCCATGGCCATCGGCGAAGTGTCGGTTGGCCTGTACCTGAGCATGAAGCCGTTCAATCGCCATGTCGGCCTGGTGATGTTCGGCGCCGTGGCGCTGTTCGGCCTGGCCAACCTGGTGTTCGCCCTGTCCAGCCTGTTCTGGCTGTCCTTCGCCGCGCTGGTGGTGGCCGGTGGTGCGGACATGGTGAGCATGTACATCCGCTCATCCCTGGTGCAGTTCTCCACCCCGGACGCCATGCGTGGCCGGGTCAATGCGGTGAACATGCTGTTCATCGGCTCTTCCAACGAACTGGGCGAATTTCGTGCCGGCACAAGCGCCGCCTGGTTCGGCGTGGTGCCGGCGGCGCTGATCGGCTGCGCCTGCACACTGACGGTGACCGGCGGCTGGATGCTCGGCTTCAAAAGCCTGCGCAAGGTGGATCGCTTCGAGGATGCCTCGCCGAGCAAGGTGGCCTGACGTATCCCGGATTGCATCCGGGATACGCGGTCGTGGCTAAAGCCTCTCCTATATCGCTTCCCTTTCAGCCATACAGCGACGCTTGCGGGCCCTGGCCGCTGAGTAGCCAGTGGCCGAGGTCGCGCACCTTGTAGTCGATGGGGTCGTGCAGGCTGTGCACGCGCACGTTGCGCCAGAAGCGGTCGAAACCGTAGCGCGAGCTGGTGGCGCGGGCGCCCATGGCTTCGAAGATCTGGCTGGTGATCTCCAGCGCGGCACGCACGGCCACCACCTTGGCTTCGCTGATGGCCAACGCCACTTCGGCGCGTTCGGCGGCGGTCAGTGCCGGTTTTTCCCAGGCGGCTTGCAGGCGCTGGGCGGCGTGTTCGGCCAGGGGCAGGGCGCTGCGGTAGCGCAGCCATAGCTCACCGTAGCGCTGCTGGATAAATGGATCGTCGCTGGCCCTGGCCACGCCCGATACTGGCCAGGCGCGGCTCTGTTCGCGGGTGTAACGCAGCGCTGCGTCCAGCGCGCCCTGAGCGTTGCCCAGGTAGAGCTGGGTGAGGATCAGTTGCGACAGGCAGGCGCGCAGGGTGGTGCGCGGGCTGGGGCCGACCGGGCCGAGCAGCTCGCTGGCATCGACGAATACCTGCTCGAACTGCACAGTGCCGCTGTCGGTCTGGCGCTGGCCGAAGCCGTCCCAGTCGCTGTTCACCGCCAAGCCCTCGCGCTGGCTGGGCAGCACGATGAATACGCGATCCTCCGGGTTCTTGCCGCGCGGTGCGCTGACCACCAGCGCGTCGGCGCCAAGCGCACCGGAGCAGAACGACTTGCTGCCATTGAGCTCGTAATGCTCTTCGCGTGGGCTGAGTTTGAGGCCGGTGTCACGACCGTTGGTGGCGTTGCCCCAGAACCAGCGCTCCTGCACGGTGCGCGTTAGCCAGTGGCGCTGCTGATCGGGGTTGCCGAACAGCAGGATGGTCGCCACCTGCAGGTGCTGGAAGGCGAACAGGTGGGCCAGCGAGCTGTCCACCGCCGCCAGATAGCGCACGATGCGGTAGATCTCCGGCCAAGCCACGCCCTGGCCTCCGTACTGCTGGGGCACGGCCAGGGTCAGCAGGCCGCTGTCACGCAATAGCTCGCGTTCGGCCTGAGCGCTGCCGCCAGCGCGATCACGTTCCACCGCGCTGGCCGCCAGGCGCCGGGCCAGGCGTTCGACCTTGGCCGAGCGGCTGCCGAAGTCCACGGGGAATAGGTGCGCAGCGAACAGCGGTTCGTCGCGCAGATTGGGGTGCAGGCGGGTTTCGGCGTTCATTGCGGGCTCCAGATGCTGACTTCGCGGGCATCCATTGAGGTCGGCAACAGGCCGGCGCCGTAGAAGGCATCGGCGATCTTCTGCTGCTCGGCGAGGCTGTCCGGCTGTACCAGGCGCACCTGATAGCTGCGTTTGGCGTTGGCCTTCTCGACGATGGCTGGGTCGAGGTTGCCCCACAGCGGGCCGAGGATTTCAGCGGCCTGGCGCGGGTTGGCGCGCAGCCAGTCGCCGGTCTTCACCAGCTCGGCGAACACGGTCTGCAGCACCTGTGGGTGGCTCTTGGCGAACTTGGCACTGGTCAGGTAGTAGCGCTGGTAGTCGGCCAGTCCCTTGCCGTCGGCGAGGATGCGGCTCGGCAACTGCTGCTGGGCGCCGCTGAGGAAGGGCTCCCAGGTGACCCAGGCGTCCACCTTGCGGTTCTCGAAGGCGGCGCGGCCGTCGGCCGGGGTCAGGTAGGCCGGCTCGATATCGCTGAATTTCAGGCCGGCCTTGTTCAGCGCGGCGATCAGCAGGTAGTGCACGCCGGCGGCCTTGGTCACGGCGACCTTCTTGCCCTTGAGGTCGGCCAGGGTTTTGATCGGCGAATCCTCGCGCACGATGATCGCCTGCGCGCTGGGGGAGGGTGCTTCCTGAGCGAAGTAGGCGAGGTCGGCACCGGCAGCCTGGGCGAACACCGGCACGGTGTCGGCGACATCGGCGGAGAGGTCGATATTGCCGACGTTGAGCGCCTCCAGCAGCGGTTGGCCGTTGGGGAATTCGTGCCAGCTGATCTTGATGTCCTGATCGGCCAGTGCCTTCTCCAGGGTGCCCTGGCTCTTCAGCAGGCTGATCAGCGTGGAGGATTTCTGGTAGCCGATGCGCAGTTGCTCGGCAGCCTCGGTGAGCGGAGCGACGAGCAGGCCGATGGCCAGCGAGGCGGCGATCAGTGTGCTGCGCTTGGAATGAGTATTGGACATGGCGGCTCTCGATGAACACGTGCCGGCCATGGGATTGCGGCGGATCACGCGTACTTCAGTGTTTAGAAAAAGAAGTCCGGTGATCCGGTGAAGAGAAGCTAGTCGATATAAAAAGCAGTTGTTAAATAATTTTTAGGAATTAGCTAAGGCCGGTTTGTCAGGCGCAGCAGGGACCCTATGCGGGCTGGCGAAGCAAGCCGTGATTAGTGGCTCGCAGGATTCGCGGATAAATCCGCTCCTACGGACCGAGTTACATCGGGATCGGACTCATATTCTTTTTTGTTACTACAAAGTGAAAAATAATTCTTTTTAGGGATTAACGGGTATTTCGTAGATTAGCCACCAGCCGACAGCGGACCACCGCATCGGGCCCGAATCAGGGGCTCTTTTGCCAATCCGCCGAGACCAGCGCCCCGTCCGCTGTCCTGCCGAGCCCCTGTGCAGTGCCAACCCCAGAACAGCACACAAAGCACTTGGAGCATCGAGCATGAAAAAATCCACCCTGGCCTTGGCTGTCACGCTGGCCGCCATCGCCAACCAGGCCACCGCCGCCGGTTTCATCGAAGACAGCAAGGCCAGCCTCGGCCTGCGCAATTTCTATTACGACCTGAACACCAAGAACACCGCCAACAACAACGGCGAGGCGCAGGAGTGGGGCCAGGGCTTCATCTTCAACTACAGCTCCGGGTTCACCGAAGGCACCGTCGGCTTCGGCCTCGACGCCATCGGCCTGCTTGGCGTGAAGCTGGATTCCGGCAGCACCGCAAGCAAGGCCGGCCGTGACCGCACCCCCGGCCAACTCTTCCCGCTCGATAGCGACGGCAGCGCCGTTGACGACTACAGCAAGGCCGGCGTGACCGCCAAGGTGCGCCTGTCCAAGACCGAGGCACGTATTGGTACCCTGCTGCCGAAGCTGCCGGTGGTGACCTTCAACGACGGCCGCTTGCTGCCGCAGACTTTCGAAGGCGGGCAGATCACCTCCAACGAGATTGACGGCCTGACCCTGACCGCCGGCCAGCTGGAAAGCACCAAGACCCGCAGCTCCACCGACGACATCGCTCTGCGTATCGCCGGGGCCACCGGTGACGCCGACAGCAACAAGTTCTACTTCGCCGGTGGTGACTACAAGCTGACCAAGGACCTGACGCTGCAGTACTACTACGGCAACCTGGAAGACTTCTACAAACAGCACTTCCTCGGCCTGGTGCACAACTGGGCCATCGGCCCGGGCTCGCTGAAGACCGACCTGCGTTACTTCGACAGCAACTCCGATGGCAAGAACGGCAGCGCCTCCGGCCGTGCTGATGGCTATCGCAGCGCCGGCTACTGGCGTGCCGGCGACAGCAGCACCGGCGAGGTCGACAACCAGACCTGGAGCGCGCTGTTCACCTACACCCTGGGCAGCCACTTCGCCAGCCTGGGCTACCAGCAGGTCGAAGGCGACAGCGCCTTCCCGTTCCTCAACCAGGGCGGCGGCAGCTCGTCCTACCTGATCACCGACCGCCAGATCGGCAAGTTCCAGAACGCCGGCGAGCGCACCTGGCTGGCCGAATACGGCTATGACTTCACCAAACTCGGCGTCCCGGGCCTCAAGGCCAGCGTCGCCTACCTCAAGGGCGACAACGTCGATTCTGCCAATGGCGATCTGAAGGAGTGGGAACGCGACTTCCGCCTCGACTACACCCTGCAGGACGGTCCGCTGAAAGGCCTCGGCGTGTCCTGGCGCAACGCGACCCAGCGCGGCAACGTCAGCACTGACGCCGACGAAAACCGCCTGATCCTGAGCTACACCCTGACCCTGCTCTGATCAGCGCTTTCGTTAGTCATTGCACAAACCTGTGGGAGCGGACTTGTTCGCGAAGTTCGCGGCAGACGCCTCGTCACGGTTGTTCCCATTGCTACGAACCCGCTATGCCATCTCCTGACCGGCCCGCAAACGGGCCGGAAGGTGACTCATCCGTCTATGGAGATGATCATGAAAAGCACCATCTTGCGTTTTGGCCTGACCGCGTTGTTCGCCGCCTGGCTGCCCACTGCCGTACATGCCGCACCCCCAAAGGAAGTGCGCCTCGACTACGCCTTCTATTCACCGGAAAGCCTGGTGATCAAGCACAACGGCTGGCTGGAGAAAGACTTCGCCGCCACCGGCACCGACGTGCGTTGGGTACTGTCGCGCGGTAGTAACAACTCCTTGGAATTCCTCAACAGTGGCGCGTCCGACTTCGCCCTGACGTCGAGCATTTCCGCCTTCGTCAGCCGTACCAACGGCCAGCCGGTCAAGGCCATCTACAACTATCTGTGGTCCGTGCCCAGCGCCATCGTCGTGCAGGCTGCCGCGCCCTATCAGAACCTGCATGACCTGCGTGGCAAGCAGGTTGCCGCGACCAAGGGCACCGATCCCTACTTTTTCTTGTTGCGTGCCCTGGCAGCGCAAGACCTCAAGCCCGCGGACGTGAAGATCGTTCACCTGCAGCACCCTGAAGGTCGCACCGCACTCGAGCAGGGTCGTGTCGATGCCTGGGCTGGGCTCGATCCGCACATGGCCGGTGCCCAGCTGGCCGGTGCGCGTTTCGTCTATGAAAACGCCGAGTTCGGCCTGGGGGCGTTTCTCAACACCCATGAGCGCTTTCTCGCCGAGCAGCCGGAAGCGGTTGCCACCGTGGTCAAGGCCTACGAACGTGCGCGGCGCTGGATCATCGGCAATCCCGAAGCGGCGGCGCAGCTGGTGTCGGTTGAAACCCAGCTGCCAGTCGAGGTGATTCGCCTGCAGCTGGGCCGCTATGACTTCACCAGGCCCTTGCCGGGCGATGCGCATCTGGATGCCATCAAGCCGGTCATTCCGCTGCTGGTGGCCGATGGTGTACTCCGCCGCAATGCCGATACCGAGGCGGCCTTGCAGACATTGATCGACGCACGCATAGCCCAGGGCGTGATCGAGGCCGCCGATGAGTCGCGCTGAATCTCTGGTCCAGACGCCGTCTCGCGCAGCCTGGCGCGAATGGCTGCCGGGGCTGGCAAGCCTTCGCGGCTGGGCGCTGCCGTTGCTCCTGCTGGCGGTCTTGGAGTCTGTGGTGCGCCTGGGCTGGATTCCCGCCTATCTGATGCCGGCCCCCAGCGAGCTGGTGCTGACCCTTTGGGAGCTGGCGTACGGGCCATTGTGGACGCACATTCTCGCCAGTTCTCTGCGGGTAGTGGCGGGCTTCGCCATCGGCGCCTCGCTGGCTCTGGTGCTCGGATCGCTGGTGGGCCTGAGCCGGCGTTTGGAGGCTTACCTCGACCCCACCTTCCAGGCCTTGCGGGCGGTGCCTGGGCTGGCCTGGGTGCCGTTGCTGCTGATCTGGCTGGGCATCGACGAAACATCGAAGGTCACCCTGATCGCCATCGGTTCGTTCTTCCCGGTCTATCTCAACCTAGTGGCGGGTATCCGCAACGTCGACCGCAAGCTGGTCGAGGTGGGCGAGTTATATGGGCTGCCACGAGTAACCACGGTGCGGCGCATCTTCGTGCCGGCGGCGCAGCCCTATCTGTTCACCGGCTTGCGCGCTGGGCTATCCATGGCCTGGTTGTGCGTCGTCGCGGCAGAATTGCTGGCCGCGACCGAAGGCATCGGCTATCTGCTCACCGATGGTCGCGAAGTCTCGCGCCCTGACCTGGTGCTGGTGGCGATCATTACCCTGGCGGTGATGGGCAAGCTGAGCGACAGCCTGCTCAAGACCCTGGAAACCAGTGCGCTGGCCTGGCGGGACAACTATGAGGGGGATCGATGATGAGCGCTCTGATCGAGCTGCGCCGGGTCAGCAAGAGCTTCGGGGCGGCGCGTGTGCTTGACGAAGTGAGTCTGAGCCTGGCCGCTGGCGAAGTGGTCAGCCTGCTCGGCCCTTCCGGTTGCGGCAAGAGCACCCTGCTGCGCATCGCTGCCGGGCTGGATCAGGATTACCAAGGCGGGCTGGAACTCAACCCGCTGCTCCACTTCGGGCGTGGCAGCGGCATCGGCGTGGTGTTCCAGGAACCCCGGCTGATGCCCTGGCTCAGCGTGGCGCAGAACGTCGGCTTCGCCGATGGCTGGGTGGCCGACGACCAGTGGGTTGAACAATTGCTCCGCGACGTCGGCTTGCATGGGCGTGGCGACGCGTTGCCCAAACACTTATCCGGCGGCCAGGCCCAGCGTGTGGCCATCGCCCGCGCCCTGTACGGCAAACCGCAGGTACTGCTGCTGGATGAGCCCTTCAGCGCGGTGGACGCCTTCACCCGCATGAAACTGCAGGATCTGGTGGTGGAGCTGGCCGCCCGCTACGAGATCGCCGTGCTGCTGGTCACCCATGATCTCGACGAAGCCTTCTACCTCAGCGACCGCGTGCTGATCCTTGGCGGCACACCAAGCCGCCTGCAACGCGAACTAGCCGTACCCCTGGCTCGCCCCCGCGACCGCCGCTCGGCGGAACTGGCCTACCTGCGCGGCGAGGCGCTGACCGAGCTGTACCAGTCGCACGCGCTGTAAACGAACTCTTCAAGGTGGAGTACTTTTTCGGGCCGTTAGGCCCGATTTTTTGTTCGTGATTTGGAGGAAATGCTATTCGTAGGGGCCGGTTTGCTGGCGATCAGCTTCGAATGGACGCTACGAGTGAGCCGATTCGCTGTAGCCCGGATGAAATCCGGGGATTTGCCTGGAGGCGGGGGCATTCAATTTGAGGGTATGAGGGT
This sequence comes from Pseudomonas sp. UBA6323, assembly GCF_002439135.1. Taxonomy (NCBI): domain Bacteria; kingdom Pseudomonadati; phylum Pseudomonadota; class Gammaproteobacteria; order Pseudomonadales; family Pseudomonadaceae; genus Pseudomonas; species Pseudomonas sp. UBA6323. Next base: position 29,981 of record NZ_DJSX01000112.1, read on the forward strand.
ATTGGGGGGCAGACCACAATTTAATAGTTAATTAATCGTGGTCTGTCCCAATTGTTTCCCAAACCCACCCACAAATTCTGTGAGCACCACTGTGGATAACCTTTGCAAAAGCCCTTGGCGCCTAGCATTCAAGCGGGCCTCGGCAGGCCGCTCAACTTTTGCTCAATGACGCTTTGCTGGCGTTATCGCCAGACGGAATATCGCTTCTAATCAATCACTTGGCTTGGTTTTTCAACAGCGGTGCGGGGCGTGGGCGTGCTGCTGGGTATCGTGCACATAATCTGGGGAAAGTGCTGTGGATAAGATGCGGGAAAACTCCTCCAGGCCAAGTGGAGCAAGGGCTGCGCTTGGCTGGTGATTTTCCGTGCGATGTCGTGCTGCTGTCATGTTTCGTGGCTATAGTGGCCGGTCGATTGCAGTCGCTGGAGCCCTTTTATGTCCGACTCGCTTGAACGTCCCGCCACGGTTAGTTTGCTGCAGGCTTTCTGGTTCTGGTTGAAGCTGGGGCTGATCAGTTTCGGCGGGCCGGCGGGGCAGATTTCGATCATGCATCAGGAGCTGGTGGAGAAGCGTCGCTGGCTGTCCGAACGGCGTTTTCTGCATGCGCTGAACTACTGCATGATGCTGCCCGGGCCGGAGGCACAGCAGTTGGCCACTTATATCGGCTGGCTGATGCACCGCACCTGGGGCGGGGTGATCGCCGGGGCATTGTTCGTGCTGCCGTCGCTGCTGATTCTGGTCGTGCTGTCGTGGATCTATCTGGTATTCGGCGATGTGCCGCTGGTGGCGGGGATCTTCTATGGCATCAAGCCGGCGGTGACGGCCATCGTGGTGCAGGCGGCCTGGCGCATTGGCGGGCGGGTGTTGAAGAACGCCTGGCTGTGGGTCATCGCGGCGGCGGCCTTCGTGGCTATTTTCGCATTGCAGTTGCCGTTCCCGCTGATCGTGCTGGGCGCCGCGCTGGTTGGTTATATCGGCGGGCGGCTGGCGCCACAGCACTTTGCGGTCGGCGCCGGGCATGGTGAAGCGGGTGGGGCGTATGCGCCGGCGTTGATCGATGACGAGACGCGCCTGGCGCACACGCATTTTCGTTCCAGCCGGTTAGCGCTGATTCTGCTTGTCGGCGTGGTGCTCTGGCTACTGCCGATGGGCCTGCTGACCCTGGTGTTCGGCTGGCAGAGTACGCTGACGCAGATGGGCTGGTTCTTCACCAAGGCGGCGCTGCTGACCTTCGGTGGCGCCTATGCGGTGCTGCCTTACGTGTATCAGGGCGCCATCGAGCATTACGGCTGGCTGACGCCCCGGCAGATGATCGATGGCCTGGCGTTGGGCGAAACAACGCCGGGGCCGTTGATCATGGTGGTGGCGTTCGTCGCGTTTGTCGGTGCCTATGGCCAGCCGGTGCTCGGTGGCGATTCGGCCTTCGCCAGCGGCGCGCTGGCGGCCTGCTTGGTCACCTGGTTCACCTTCCTGCCGTCGTTCTTGTTCATCCTCGCCGGCGGGCCGCTGGTGGAGTCGACTCATGGTCAATTGAAGTTCACCGCGCCGCTGACCGGCATCACTGCGGCGGTGGTCGGGGTGATTCTCAACCTGGCGTTGTTCTTCGGTTATCACGTGCTCTGGCCGCAGGGTTTTGCCGGTACGTTCGATTGGCTGTCGGCGTTGATTACCCTCGGGGCGGGCGTGGCGTTGCTGGGCTTCAAGCGTGGGGTGATCGAGACGCTGCTGGCTTGTGCCCTGGTTGGCTTGCTGGTGCAATGGTTGGTTTGAGTCCGACTGGAGAGGCCGATGCAACGGCTAACGCTGGAGCGCCAGCAGGTCTGGGTGTATCTGGCCGGCATCATGCTGGGTTTGCTGCTGGGCACCCTGTGGCCAGGTATCGGCCACATCAGCGACTGGCTGTTATGGCCGGCGCTGATGCTGTTGCTGTTCGCCACCTTCGTGCAGGTGCCGCTGCTGCATTTACGCGAGGCGTTTAGCGACCACCGTTTCGTTCTCGCGGTGTTGCTGGGCAATTTCGTCCTGTTGCCACTGCTGGTGTGGGGCCTGTTGCAGTCGCTGCCGGACGATCCGGCGCTGCGCCTGGGCGTGCTGTTGGTGCTGCCGGTGCCCTGCACCGACTGGTTCATCACCTTCAGCCAGTTGGGCGGTGGCAACGTGCCGCGCGCCATCGCGGTCACCCCGCTGAACCTGCTTGTGCAATTGCTCCTGCTGCCGCTGTACCTGTGGCTGATGGCCGACGCGCAGTTCGCCACGACGCTGGGCCTGGCTGATGTCTGGCCGGCTGTGCTGGTGGTTTTGCTGCCGCTGCTGCTGGCGCTGCCAACCCAACGCTGGATCGAGGCGCGTGCCGAGCGTGAGCGGGTGCGCGATCACCTGGCCTGGTGGCCGATTCCGTTGCTGGGGCTGGTGTTGCTGTTGATCGCCGCTGCCCAGGTGGGAGTGGCGCGTTCGGCGCTGGAGTTGTTGCCCGTGCTGCTGCCGTTATTCGCGGGCTTCCTGATGTTGGCGGCACTGCTGGCCAAGGCGCTGGCCGTGCTGCTGGGTCTGCCGCGTGATCAGGGGCGTACCCTGGCGTTCAGCATGGGCACGCGCAATTCCTTCGTCATGCTGCCTTTTGCCGTGGCGTTGCCCGCAGGCTGGGAGTTGGTGGCCCTGGTGATCGTGTTGCAGTCGCTGGTGGAGCTGTTCGGCATGCTGCTGTATCTATGGGTATTGCCGCGTTATCTATTCAGGTGACGCGGCAGGCCGCGCACCCATGACGGCCGGCCTCCAGCCGCTCCAATACGCTTTCTTTACGCCCCGGTCACGGGGCGCCAATCGATTTTTTACGGCCAGCCTTTCGACAATGCTCGCGAGCGGATTCCCCGCATCGTGGAGCTTTGTAAATGAACGCAATCGATGGTGTGTCGCTGGTCCTGGTGGTCGGCCTCTTCGCCTACCTGCTGTCGGTCCTGCTGACCGCCGGACGTGGTTGAGGAGGCGGCCATGCACGACTACGACTGGCTGCTGCTGGCGGCCTTTTCCCTGCTGGTGCTGGCACCGGCACCCTTTCTCGGGCGCTACTTCTATCGCGTGATGGAGGGCCAGCGCACCTGGCTCAGCCCGTTGCTGCAGCCGCTGGAGCGCCTGTGCTATCGCGTGGCCGGCGTCGACCCGCAGCAGGAGCAAAGCTGGCGCGGCTACGCGCTGGCGCTGCTGGTCTTCAGCCTGGTCTGCCTGCTGGGGCTGATGAGCATTCTGCTGTTGCAGGGCGCTTTGCCGCTCAACCCGCAGCAGGTGGCCGGGATGAGCCTACCCCTGGCGTTCAATACGGCGGTGAGTTTCGTCACCAACACCAACTGGCAGGCCTACAGCGGCGAGGCGCAGCTCAGCTACTTCAGCCAGATGCTCGGCCTTGGCGTGCAGAACTTCGTCAGCCCGGCGGTGGGCGTGGCGGTGCTGGTGGTGCTGTGCCGGGGTTTGGCGCGGCAGTCCAGCGACCGCCTGGGCAACTTCTGGGTCGATATCACTCGCGCCGTGCTCTACGGCCTGTTGCCGCTGTGCCTGGTGCTGGCCGTGCTGCTGGTGTGGCAGGGCGTGCCGCAGAACTTCAGCGATTACGTGTCCGCCACCACTCTGCAGGGCAGCGAGCAGAGCCTGCCGATGGGGCCGGCGGCCAGCCAGATCGCCATCAAGCAACTGGGCACCAACGGCGGCGGCTTTTTCGGCGTCAACTCGGCGCATCCGTTCGAGAACCCTACGGCGCTTAGCAACCTGCTGGAGCTGGCGTCGATCCTGCTGATCCCGGCGGCGCTGGTGTTCACCTTCGGCCACTACGTGCGTGACCTGCGCCAGAGCCGGGCGATCCTCGCCAGCATGCTGCTGCTGTTCGTCATCGGCCTGGGTGTCTGCGCCTGTGCGGAGTTGCAGCCGAACCCGGCGCTGGCCGGGCTGCCTATCGAGCAGGTCGGCTCGCTGGAGGGCAAGGAGGCGCGCTTCGGCAGCTTCGCTTCGGCGCTCTGGGCGACCACCACCACGGCGGCGTCCAACGGCTCGGTCAACTCAATGCACGACAGCTTCAGTGCCTTGGGTGGGCTGGTGCCGCTGGTGAACATGCTGCTCGGCGAGATCGTCTTCGGCGGCGTCGGCGCCGGCCTCTACGGCATGCTGCTGTTCGTGCTGATCGCGGTTTTCCTCGCCGGGCTGATGATCGGCCGCACCCCGGCCTACCTGGGCAAGAAACTGGAAGCCCGCGAGGTACGCCTGATGGTCGCCACGCTGCTGGTGATGCCGGTCGGCGTGCTGATATTCGGCGCCCTGGCGGTGAGTTTCGCCGGGCCGGCGGCGTCCATCGGCAATCCCGGTCCGCACGGCTTCAGCCAGGCGCTGTACGCCTACGGTTCGGCCACCGGCAACAACGGCTCGGCCTTCGCCGGCTTCGGCGCCGACACGCCCTACCACGACCTGATGCTCGGCCTGGCCATGCTGCTCGGGCGCTTCGGCTACATCTTGCCGGTGCTGGCGATCGCCGGCAGCCTGGCGGCCAAGCGGGCCGCGCCGCAGGGGCAGAACAGCTTCCCCACCCATGGGCCGCTGTTCGTCGTGCTGCTGACCTTGACCATCCTCCTGGCGGGTGGCCTGACCTTCATGCCGGCGTTGGCCCTGGGCCCGCTGGCCGAACACCTGGCGTTCTGAAGGAGAGACCGTGATGAATGCCCCCGTAACGGCGCAACGCAGCGCCCAATCGTCCAGCAGCCAGCCGCAGACCGGCCTCGGCGCGCTGTGGCGCCCGGCCCTCAAGCAGACCTTCGTCAAGCTCGACCCGCGCCAACTGGTGCGCTCGCCAGTGATGCTGGTGGTGGAGCTGACAGCGCTGGTCACCAGCGTGCTGTGCTTTGTCCCCAACCCTGCAGTAAGCACTGCCTTAGGCGTGCAGATCGCCCTGTGGCTGTGGTTCACCGTGCTCTTCGCCAACTTCGCCGAGGCCCTGGCCGAGGGCCGTGGCAAGGCCCGCGCCGACAGCCTCAAGTCCGGCAGCCAGGGCCTGATGGCGCGCAAGCAGGTCGGCGCGCAGTTCCAGTCCGTACCGGCCAGCAGCCTGCGCAAGGGCGATGTGGTGCGGGTCGAGGCCGGCGAGCTGATCCCCGGCGACGGCGAGGTGATCGAAGGGGTGGCGGCGGTCAACGAGGCGGCGATTACCGGCGAGTCCGCGCCGGTGATCCGCGAGTCCGGCGGCGACCGCTCGGCGGTCACCGGCAATACCCGGCTGGTGTCGGACTGGCTGCTGGTGCGCATCAGCGCCAACCCCGGCGACTCCACCCTCGACCGCATGATCGCCCTGGTCGAAGGCGCGCGCCGGCAGAAGACGCCCAACGAGGTGGCGCTGGATATCCTGCTGATCGGCCTGACCCTGATCTTCCTGCTGGTGGTGGCCACGCTGCAACCGTTCGCCCGTTTTGCCGGTGGCGACCTGCCGTTGATCTACCTGGCGGCGCTGCTGGTGACGCTGATCCCCACCACCATCGGCGGCCTGCTCTCGGCCATCGGCATCGCCGGCATGGATCGCCTGGTGCGCCTCAACGTCATCGCCAAGTCCGGCCGCGCCGTTGAGGCCGCCGGCGACGTGCACACCCTGCTGCTGGACAAGACCGGCACCATCACCTTCGGCAACCGTCGCTGCAGCGCCATGGTCAAGGCGCCGGGCGTCATCACGCTGGAGCTGGCCGAGGCTGCGCTGCTGGCCTCGCAGGGTGACGACACGCCGGAGGGCAAGTCCATCGTCGAATACCTGGCGGCGCTGCACCCGATGGAGGTGCCCGAGCGCAGCGGCATGACCCTGATCGCCTTCAGCGCCGAGACGCGCCTGTCCGGCGCTGATGTTGGTGGTGTGGCCTACCGCAAGGGCGCGGTGGATGCGGTGCTGGCCTACCTCGGCCTGGGCCGTGATGAGCTGCCGGCGCCTCTGGCGCGCGAGGTGGAGAAGATCGCCCAGAGCGGCGGCACGCCGCTGCTGGTGGCCGGGGACGGGCGCCTGCTCGGCGCCATCCACCTCAAGGACGTGGTCAAGCCGGGCATCCGCGAGCGCTTCGCCGAATTACGTGCCATGGGCATCCGCACCGTGATGGTGACCGGCGACAACCCGCTGACCGCAGCCGCTATCGCCGCCGAGGCCGGTGTCGACGACGTGATCGCCGAAGCCACGCCGGAGAAGAAGCTCTCACGCATCCGTGCCGAGCAGGCCGAAGGCAAGCTGGTGGCCATGTGCGGCGATGGCGCCAACGACGCCCCGGCGCTGGCCCAGGCCGACGTCGGGCTGGCCATGAACGACGGCACCCAGGCCGCCCGCGAGGCTGCCAACCTGGTGGATCTGGACAGCGACCCGACCAAGCTGATCGACGTGGTGCAGGTGGGCAAGGAACTGCTGGTGACCCGTGGCGCGCTGACCACCTTCTCGGTGGCCAACGACGTGGCCAAGTACTTCGCAATCCTCCCGGCGCTGTTCGCCGGCATCTACCCACAGCTTGGCGCGCTCAACCTGATGCAGCTGCACGGCCCGCAGAGCGCGATCCTCTCGGCCATCGTGTTCAACGCCCTGATCATCGTCGCGCTGATCCCGCTGGCGCTGCGCGGCGTGCGCATCCAGGCGCTGGACGCCGGCCAGTTGCTGCGGCGCAACCTGCTGATCTACGGCCTCGGTGGGCTGCTCGCGCCCTTCGTCGGCATCAAGCTGCTCGACCTGCTGCTGGTGGGGTTGGGCTGGGTGTAGTTCACGCACGGCCTGCTCCCTCTCCCATTTATGGGAGAGGGCTGGGGAGAGGGTAGGCCACTCGGTATTACTGGATAGACCCTCTCCCCCGGCCCCCGCTCTGCGCCCCAGCCCCTCGCAGAGCTCAGGGCGCTTGAGCGGGCGAAGCGATGCTTCGCTATTTCCGCTCAAGCCCCGCAAGCGGGAGAGGGGAGACAAGCGACGTAGCCCGGATGCAATCCGGGGCAACCTGAATCAGGAGACTCATCATGCTCAACCATATTCGCCCCGCCATCGCCACGCTGGCTTTCATGACCCTGCTGGTCGGAGTCGCCTATCCCTTGAGCGTCACCGGCGTAGCGCACCTGGCCTTCCCCGATCAGGCCGCCGGCAGCCTGGTGCGTGACGACGCCGGCCAGGTGCGCGGCAGCCGCCTGATCGCCCAGGCCTTCGACGGCGATCAGTGGTTCCAGCCGCGCCCTTCGGCCGGCGATTACGCCACCGTGGCCACCGCCACCAGCAACCTGGCGCCGAGCAACCCGCAGCTCCGTGAGCGCATCGAGCAGGCCGGCGTCGGCCTGAGCGGCCAGGCGCCGCTCCCGATGCAACTGGCAACCACCTCGGGCAGCGGCCTTGACCCGCACCTGTCACCCGAAGCCGCTGCCTGGCAGGTGCCGCGCATCGCCCAGGCCCGTGGCCTGGCAGAGGTGGAGCTGCTGCGCCTGATCGAAGCGCACACCGAGCGCCCGCTGTTCGGCCCGGCGGTGGTCAATGTACTGGCTCTGAACCTGGCGCTGATCGACAATCCGCCTACTTCTTCCCAGTGACGAGTGCTCGATGAACGACAGCCTGCGCGCCGAAGCGCTGCTCGCCGACCTGCCCCGCGAAGGCCGTGGCCGGCTCAAGGTGTTTCTCGGCGCGGCGCCGGGCGTGGGCAAGACCTACGCCATGCTGCAGGCCGCCCATGCGCAACTGCGCCAGGGCGTGGCGTTGCGCGCCGGGGTGGTGGAAAGCCACGGCCGCAGCGATACCGAGGCGCTGCTGCTGGGCCTGCCGCAGCAGCCGCCATTGCGCCTGCCCTATCGCGGCCTGGAGCTGAGCGAGATGGATCTCGACAGCCTGCTCGCCGACCCGCCCAAGCTGGCGCTGGTGGACGAGCTGGCGCACAGCAACGCCCCCGGCAGCCGCCACGCCAAGCGCTGGCAGGACGTGCAGGAGCTGCTCGCCGCCGGCATCGACGTCTACACCACGGTCAACGTCCAGCATCTGGAAAGCCTCAACGACCGCGTCCGCGATATCACCGGCGTGCAGGTGCGCGAGACGGTGCCGGATTGGGTGCTGCAGGAAGCCGACGAGATCCAGCTGGTCGACCTGCCGCCGCGCGAGCTGCTCGAACGCCTGC
>NZ_DJSX01000044.1:0-6337 GCF_002439135.1 Pseudomonas sp. UBA6323
GGGGCGCGGCGGCGGCTCATGGGGCCTCCTGCACGGCGCACGCGGACTGAGCCACGCCGCTGCACTCGCGCAGAGCGACGTTGATGCGGGCGGACAGGCTGCGCAGGCATTTCGCCAGCACGCCGGGCTGGCACAGCAGGTGCGCGGTGAGGTCGTGGTTGCCCTGCTCGGTGGCCGCCAGTGCGGCCAGCCGCTGNNGGGGGGGGGAGGGGGGGGGGGGGGGGGGCGGTGGGGGCCAGTGCGGCCAGCCGCTGCATGACGTCGCCCACTTCAAGCAGCAGCGCGTGCGCGCCCTCGGACAACAGGTAACCCGGCACGGTGGCCGGTGGGGATGGTGCGGTGTACATGGCAACGCCCTCCTGGAATACGCCGAGCACCGCCGCCCGAAGGCGACGGGATGTCGGGAGGTTCGAAACCGCACGTAGACGGCGGGCGTATTTCCCCGAAGGGTGTTGTATTAGCCGCCCTCCCGACGCAGGCATCGCGTCGGCTTGTGCCCGGAGGATTGGGCACAAAAAACCCACCGGTTTAACGGAGGTGGGTACCGCTACGTGAGGAGTTTCGACGCTCCTTGATGGCGAGAGTGCTGATGCTTTGAAGCAATGTCAACCGTGATCCGAACAGATCAGCGAATGCGCGAAGACTTCCTATGCCCCCACTCTCTGAAATCTGACAGAAAATTATTCTTCACATAAATCGAGGCAAGCACTCTGATCAAACAGAAAATTCAAGGCGACAGATAAACAGTATCGCGTCGGCTTTGCCATACAGACGAATAAGTGAACCTGAACGTTTTACTCCACACTGAACTTCTCGACAGTACGCATCATAACCACGTGACTGAGACCTTTGTCATCCCGCTGAATAGCAAGGAGCCAGCATCAGTCATCTGCTCAGCATGCAGTATCATAAAGAACCACCAGCAGGATCGAGGGCATCAAGAGCAATTTCCTCAAACGCATCAAACGGGGTATCCAACATCTCATAGTGCCTGACGTTCGCGGAGAGTCCATGCAAACTGGCCAGATTTGACAAGAAGGGATCGCCACTTCTCATCATGTCTATATCAGGCCCACGCTCAACAAACCTTATGAGCTCATTATTATCAGTCACGTCCTTCGGCAGATTCGCCTGCACCTCTACACCGTTTACCTTAAAGACCGCAAGAGCCTGCAGTTCAGCACTACTCAGCTCTGTTTTTTCTACCACCACCCGGTTCCCCTCCATCCCCACTGGTTGGGCAACGGCCTGTGCCACGTTGCGCCCCATTTCCAGCACAAGATCAACTCGCCCAGAAGCAATCGCTTTAACAACTTCACCGTGCAGAGCCAAGGATGGATCCTTAATATCCTCACTCATCGAACGGAGCTCTCCATTATCACTTAGATATGCGAGCCTACCGAGTCGATAGCGGATCTTCGGAAGAAGTCTCTTAGCCTGAAATCCATCAGCGACACCATATGCATCGGTGATCGCCTTCAGCTCATTAAAGTATCTTTCCTTTAGAGCTGATGCCCGACCTATGAGCTGCTCAATCGCAACCTTAGAAACATCTCCGGAGTACATTAAATGATCTGCCGATCCAGCGATCCTTTTTGCATACGTGGACTCCTGCGCAGCGATGGAGTAATCAAGCACAGGCATTCTAAAACCATGATTCGAGAACTGGAGTGACAACTGCTGCGTAAGATCTGGGCGCACCACAAGGAGCTTCTTAACATCACCGACAAGCTTCATCCAAGAATCTTCTTGCTTCCACTCATCATCGTCCTCCGCACCATCCAACCAAGTGGATGCCGCAATCTCCAGACTCTTCCCTGATGACTCATCGTGTAGCTCTAGCCCGATCTCATCGAGCAAAGATGCCAGCCGCTGCCGAGCCCGATGAACTCGATCTGGCGTTCCGACCAGCGCAATGTCATCCACATATCTGCAGTATCCAACTTCGCCACAAGAGAATGCAGCGTCTACGTCAGAGAGAACGAGATTTGCGATCAGATGACTGAACATAGGCCCCGTGAGTATTGCTGAGCCACTCTCACTGGAAGTGCGCGCCACTCTGGCATGATCCGCGAGCAGCTTAAAGCCTAACTCTACAAGGGGCTCCTTCAGGTTTGACCTATTGCATGCCTTTTCCCACGCCTTTGAGGCCACTTCCTCTCTGACGGAAGGATAAAACCTCTTGATGTCCATGAAGGCAACAACCTTTCCCTCTGGGTTCCTGCACATTTCCGTGATGGATTCATGACGCCTCCTAAATCCATCCATATAATGATCGAATATCCCAGAAACCTTCCCGGGTGAAACGGGCCTATAGCTATAAACACTCGAACTTAGTACAAACCCAGTTCCTTCCGAGCTAGCGCAGGCATCTATCAAAACCGCTTCAGCAAGCGCCTCCCCAGCTGCGGGAAAGTACATTTGGCGATGGGTCGGCTTCCCACCTTCCATCGCCTTAAAGTGAAGAACGGAGGAGTAAGGCAATGTGGATCTCTTAATCACCGAGTCTACACAAAACCTCTCTGCCCAATGATCAGATCTAGCTGCGGCATTATCCAGGTAGTAGCGCAGCGCCAGATATGTGAACACATCTCTTTGACGATACTGATTAACAGCCCTAAGCGAGAAGCTTCCAGAATTTTGGCCACTCATTATTCACGCCCCAACGCCATAGCTACAACAGCAAGCCGAACACTGGGCTTATGTTCCGAATTCAACGGGTGCCTATATTTCGCCTCACTCGTTGCGACAATCTCAGTCTCGCCTCGACCCGAGGCCAAAATCCACCTCTGCATGACTCTCGTGAATCCTTTCCACTTGGTCACCATATTATTGGCGAGCCAGGCAAACAAACCATTGGAATCCAGAACCTTGTTCATTGGCGGCTCCATCCACACTGCAAAACTCTTCTGCGCAGAAGCATATCGAAAGAGCTCCTCAAGTTGCCTCTCGGACCCTTTACGGTTCCCACTCGACTGCAAAAATGCACTGAAATTTGCAATCATCAGCAGTTTATTCTCTATATCTACAGAGCCAAGGATGCACTTTGTAACAAGATCTGCCGTGCTGTTCTGACACTTAACATCCCAGCCTTGGAACTGAAAGGAGACGAAGATCGCCTGCTCCTCGAGAAAAGGCTGAATTTTACCCATTATAGCTTCAGCATATTTTCGCGCAGTAGTCGACAACTCGCCACCAATAACCTTCACAAAAAGCGGCTCTCTCGGAATTACCTTTTCGGCCCTCAGCTCTGCGATTGCGCAGAGATATGCAGCTGCAGCGGCGCCTGATCCGCAGGGCGCATCCGTAATGCATACGGAAGATCCTGATGTGCATCGAATGAACGCGTCCGACGCGTCCGCAACTTCATTTTTTGGATCCAAAACTGCCAATAGCACTCTTGCAACTGAGCCACTGAATGCTTGAGCAAAGTGACGATCAGTATCCTGCTTACTAACGCCGCCGACAGCACCCTCGCAGTTTCCGTAGGTGACCAAGGAGGTTAGTCCTTCCTCCTCGAGAATACCGGCATATACGCTGCATAGGCTCGCAGGAAACAAAAGAGTCCCCTCGTCAGCCAACCAAAGTGACGAGGGAATATTTTCAGGCTCAAGAAGTCGGCTTGCTGGCATCTGGAGGCGCTTCCTTTCGTGTTATTCCATGATTCTCAAAACTAAAGAGGGCGGCAATTGCCGCCCTCCGAAAGTTGACTCAAACCCCAACAGGATTCGCCTTCTCCGGATCAATGTTGTACTGCTTGATCGCCCGGGCTACGTCCTTCGCGGTCATCTTGCCGTCCTTCGCCAGCGCCGCGATGGCGGCGTGGGCGATGTAGTAGCGGTCCACTTCGAAGAAGCGGCGCAGGTTGGCGCGGGTGTCGGAGCGGCCGAAGCCGTCGGTACCCAATACCGAATAGGTCATCGGCACGAAGGCGCGGATCTGGTCGGCGTAGGCGCGCACGTAGTCCGTGGCGGCGATGGCCGGGCCCTGGCGGCCTTCCAGCAGCTGGGTGACGTAGGCCTTGCGCGGTTCGGCTTCGGGGTGGAGGCGGTTCCAGCGCTCGGCGTCGAAGCCGTCGCGGCGCAGTTCGTTGAAGCTGGGGCAGGACCAGATGTCGGCGGTGACGCCGAAGTCCTTGTCCAGCAGTTCGGCCGCGGCAATGGCTTCGCGCAGGATGGTGCCGCTGCCCAGCAGCTGCACGCGCAGCTCGCCCTTCTTGGGCTTGCCGGCGTCGGTGAGCAGGTACATGCCCTTGATGATGCCCTCGGCTGCACCTTCCGGCATGGCCGGGTGGGTGTAGTTTTCGTTCATCAGGGTGATGTAGTAGTACTCGTCGACCTGGTCTTCCATCATGGCCTTGGTGCCATGCTGCAGGATCACGGTGACTTCGTAGCCGAAGGTGGGGTCGTAGCTGCGCACGTTGGGAATGCCGCCGGCCACGATGTGGCTGAAGCCGTCCTCGTGCTGCAGGCCTTCGCCGTTGAGCGTGGTGCGGCCGGCGGTGCCGCCCAGCAGGAAGCCGCGGGTACGCATGTCCGCCGCCTGCCAGGCCAGGTCGCCCACGCGCTGGAAGCCGAACATCGAGTAGTAGATGTAGAACGGCAGCATCGGCACGTTGCTGACCGAGTAGCTGGTGCCGGCGGCCATCCACGAGGCAATGGCGCCCGGCTCGCTGATGCCCTGCTGCAGCACCTGGCCGCTCTGGTCTTCGCGGTAGTACATGAGCTGGTCGGCGTCGACCGGCTTGTACTTCTGGCCGTACGGGGCGTAGATGCCGATCTGGCGGAACAGGCCTTCCATGCCGAAGGTGCGGGCTTCGTCGGCGACGATGGGCACCAGGCGCGGGCCCAGTTCCTTGTCGCGCAGGCTGATGTTCAGCGTCTGCACGAAGGCCATGGTGGTGGAATAGGTGCGCTCGCCCGAATCCTTGAGCAGGCGCTCGTAGGTTTCCAGCTTGGGCGCGTTGAACGACTTGTCGGCCTTGCGGCGGCGCTGCGGCAGGTAGCCGCCGAGCGCGGCGCGGCGCTCCTGCAGGTACTGCACTTCCGGCGAATCCGGGCCCGGGTGGTAGAACGGCACCTGGCCGTCCTTGAGCTGTTCGTCGGTGACCGGGATGTTGAAGCGGTCGCGGAAGTGGCGCACCGCTTCGTCGTCCAGCTTCTTGGTCTGGTGGGTGGGGTTGAGCGCCTCGCCGGCGCTGCCCATGCCGTAGCCCTTGACCGTCTTGGCCAGGATGACGGTGGGCATGCCCTTGGTGTTCACCGCCTGGTGGTAGGCGGCGTACACCTTGTGCGGGTCATGGCCGCCGCGGTTCAGGCGCCAGATGTCGTCGTCGGACAGGCTGGCCACCATGGCGGCGGTTTCCGGGTACTTGCCGAAGAAATGCTCGCGCGTGTACGCGCCGCCGAAGGCCTTGCAGTTCTGGTATTCGCCGTCGACGGTTTCCATCATGAGCTTCTTGAGGACGCCGTTGGTGTCCTTGGCCAGAAGCGGATCCCAGTAGGAGCCCCACAGCAGCTTGATGACGTTCCAGCCGCCGCCGCGGAACACGCCTTCCAGTTCCTGGATGATCTTGCCGTTGCCGCGCACCGGGCCGTCCAGGCGCTGCAGGTTGCAGTTCACCACGAAGATCAGGTTGTCCAGGCCTTCGCGGCCGGCCAGGGCAATGGCGCCCAGGGTTTCGGGCTCGTCGCTTTCGCCGTCGCCGATGAAGCACCACACCTTGCGGTCGGACTTCTCGATCAGGCCACGGTTTTCCAGGTAGCGCATGAACTGCGCCTGGTAGATGGCGGCCAGCGGGCCCAGGCCCATGGACACGGTGGGGGTCTGCCAGAAGTCCGGCATCAGCCACGGGTGCGGGTAGGAGGACAGGCCGCCGCCGTCCACTTCCATGCGGAACTTGTCCAGCTGCTCTTCGCTGATGCGGCCTTCCAGGAAGGCGCGGGCGTAGATGCCCGGGGCGCTGTGGCCCTGGATGAACAGCAGGTCGCCAGGGTGGTTTTCACTCGGGGCGCGCCAGAAGTGGTTGAAGCCCACGTCATACAGCGTGGCGCCGGAGGCGAAGGAGGCGATGTGGCCGCCCAGATCGCCCGGCTTGCGGTTGGCGCGCACCACGGTGGCCATGGCGTTCCAGCGGATGATGGAACGGATGCGCCATTCCAGCTCGGCATTGCCGGGGCTCTTGGCCTCCAGCTGCGGCTCGATGGTGTTGACGTATTCGGTGGTGGGGGAGAACGGCAGGAACGCACCCGAACGACGGGTCAGTTCAACCATGCCTTCCAGCAACTGATGCGCGCGCTCGGGGCCCTCGACATCGATAACGGCCTTCAACGACTCG
>NZ_DJSX01000095.1:0-3593 GCF_002439135.1 Pseudomonas sp. UBA6323
ATCGATCTTCACCAGCTCGGCGGCGGCGCGTGCCTGCTCGAAGCTTTCGGCCACCACCAGGGCGACGGCCTGATGATAATGCTCGATCTCGGGGCCGCCGAGCAGCGTGGCGTTGTTGCGCTCGCCCTTGTTCAGGTCGGGCGCCGTGTCGGCGGTGACGATGGTGACCACGCCGGGCGCGGCCCTTGCCTGGGACAGGTCCATGGAGACGATGCGCCCCTTGGCGATGGCCGCGCCGACGATCTGCCCGTAGGCTAGATCGGCGACCTCGGCGTGCCATTCGTAGGCGTAGGTGGCAGTGCCGGTGGTCTTCAGCGGGCCGTCGATGCGATCGAGCGGCTGGCCGACCACGCGCTGGCGGTCGATGGGGTTGGTGCCTTCGGCGGTTTCGAATTTCATGCGCCGGCCCTCGCTTGCGCCAGTACGGCGCCTAAGGTGCGTTGGACCAGGGTGAGTTTGAAGGCGTTGTGCGGCGTGGGCCGGGCATTGGCGAGCAGCCGTTCGGCGACGGCCTCGGCACCGCGGGGCAGTTCGGCTTCCGCAGCCTCGACGCGCCAGGGTTTGTGGGCGACGCCGCCAAGGGCGATGCGACCGTTGCCGTCCGGCTGGATCACCGCTGCCACCGAGACCAGGGCGAAAGCGTAGGAAGAGCGGTCGCGAACCTTGTNNGTAAACATGCCGGCCGCCGAGCGGCTTCGGTAGGGTCACTGCGGTGATCAGCTCGCCTGGGGCCAGCACATGCTCGATGTGCGGCGTGTCGCCAGGCAGGCGATGCAGCTCGGCGATGGGAATGCGGCGCACCTGGCCGTCGGGCTGGACGGTTTCCACAATGGCGTCGAGCAGGCGCATGGCGATCGCCATGTCGCTGGGGTGGGTAGCGATGCAGGCGTCGCTGCTGCCGAGCACCGCGTGTTGGCGGCTGATGCCTTCGCGTGCTGCGCAGCCGGAGCCAGGCTGGCGCTTGTTGCACGGCAGGTTGGTGTCGTAGAAGTAAGGGCAGCGCGTGCGTTGCAGCAGATTGCCGGCCGTGGTGGCCTTGTTGCGCAACTGGCCGGAAGCCCCGGCAAGCAGGGCGCGGGCCAGCACGGCGTAGTCGCGACGAATGCGGCTGTCGGCGGCCAGGTCGGTGTTGCTCACCAGCGCGCCGATGCGCATGCCGCCATCGTCCGTCGGCTCGATGCGGTCCAGCCCGAGGCCGTTGACATCGATCAGGTGCAACGGCGTCTCGATCTCGAGCTTCATCAAATCCAGCAGGTTGGTGCCGCCAGCGATGAACTTGGCGCCGGGCATGCGCGCCGCCGATGCTGCGGCCTCGGCTGGCGTGCCTGCGCGTTCGTAGGAAAAGGGTTTCATCCGCGTTCTCCCGCGACTTCGTCGATTGCTTCGATGATGTTGGAGTAGGCGCCGCAGCGGCAGATGTTGCCGCNNNGCCACGGCCGAGCAGATCTGCCCGGGCGTACAGTAACCGCACTGGTAGCCGTCATGCTTGATGAATGCAGCCTGCATCGGGTGCAGGTGCTCGGGCGTGCCAAGCCCCTCGATGGTGGTGATCTCGGCGCCCTGGTGCATCACTGCCAGGGTCAGGCAGCTGTTGATGCGGCGGCCGTCGAGGATGATGGTGCAGGCGCCGCACTGGCCGTGGTCGCAGCCTTTCTTGCTGCCGGTGAGGTGCAGGTGCTCACGCAGTGCATCGAGCAGCGAGGTGCGGTTGTCCAGTTCAAGTTCGTGAGGTTGGCCATTGACCGTGAAGCCCACCTTGGACTTCTGCACTGCGCGTACGGGGCGCAGTTCGCTGACTTCGGCAGCGCTCAGGCTCGCGACCGGGGCGCTGCCCAGTACCAGCAGGCTGCGGCTCAGCGACAGGACGTCGCGTCTTGAATAGCCATGGCTATTGGCGGAATCACTCATGCGTGTCTCCTTCGCTTGGCAGGTGGGCGATGCGCGATCGCCGCCAGGAGTGCGGTGTCTAGATTCCGACTGTGTCGGCGCCGCACAAGTTGCAATAACCTGTACGGGCCGCTGAGGCTGGGCTGGAGAGGGCGGTACGCGCCGCAAAAGGAGGGGGGGACCGTTCTGGTCCCATGGTGTAAGGCAGGCTTGGTCTTCGCCGGTCAGTCGCCCGAGGGTTGCAGTGCTGCGAGGATCTGCAGGGCGAGGCGCACGCGTTCGGCATTGGGGTAGTTGCGATTGGCGAGTATCACAACGCCGGTATCACGCGCCGGCAGCAACACAATGTAGGCCCCGAAGCCGTTGGTCGAGCCGGTCTTATTCAGCAGCAGGTCGCCCTCGGCTGGTTTCGGCACGCTGAAGCGTTCTACGGGCTGGGGTTGCAGTGCCATGTCGGCGGAGTTGCCGGCCTGCAGTTTCTCCAGACTGATGGGGTAGGTGTAGCGCTCCCAGCCCAGGGCCTGCGTCATGTCGCCGACCTGATAGTAGCCGCGATGAGTGGCGCTGATGGCCTGGCGTAGCGGTGCCGGCAACTGGTCTGGATGCAGGTTGGCGTCGATAAAATGCAGCATATCGGCGGCGCTGGACTTCAATCCGTAGGCCTCGGCGTCCAGCGCCCCGGGATTTACCCGCACGGCCTTGTCGTCGCGGTAGCCCCAGGCATAACGGTGCATGTCCTCGGCCGGTATCTTCACGTGGCCCTCCTGCATGCCCAACTGCGGCAGCAGGTCCTGCTCCATCAACTGCTGAAATGGCTCGGCCAGGCTGGCCGCCGCCAGGTGGCCGAATAGACCGATGCTGGGGTTGGAATACAACCGTTGCGTGCCCGGCGCATACACCGCCTGCCAGTTGCGGTAGTAATCGAGCATCGTCGTATCGTCGCTGACCGCGTCCGGAAACTGCAATGGCAGGCCGCCGGCCGTGTAAGTGGCCAGATCCAGCAGGCTGATGTGATCGAAGGCGCTGCCTTGCAGGGCCAGCAGGTATTGGCTGGCATTGTCGCTGAGGTTCAGCGTACCGCGCGCTTCAGCGTATGCGCCGAGGGTGGCAGTGAACAACTTGCTGACCGAGCCCAGTTCGAACAGGGTGTGGCGATCCACGGCCTGGCCGCTTTCGCGCGATGCGACGCCGTACTCGAAGAAATGTGATTGCCCCTTGTGGCTGATGGCAATGGCCATGCCGGGGATGGCATAGGCCTGCATCATCGACTTCGCGGCGGTGTCCACCTGTTGTTCCAGTGAAGGTGATGCTGACGCCTGGCTGGCGGCTAGCAGAGCCAGGGTGGCAAACAGGGAGCGGTAAAGGTGGCGCATGCCGAGTTCCTTTCTTGGCGGGGCGGTGTATGTCCGCTCGGCTGGCGAGTGCGGTGGCAAATGTATGGCTTGGGCCGGCTCTCCGAACAAAGGTTCAGGGCCTGACACCCTGTTCGCGCAAGCGTTTGTACAGGGTATTTCGGCTCAGGCCAAGATGACGGGCGAGGTAGGAGATATTACCGCCGCAGGCCTGGTACTGGCTGGCAAGATCGCCACTATTCGGCTCGGGATGCACTGGCAAGCTGGTGTCGGTTGGCAGGTCGAGGAAGAAATCATCCGGCAGGTGCTCGGCACGGATGGGCTGGTCTTCGGCCATGGCCAGTGCAACGCGCA
>NZ_DJSX01000103.1:0-3127 GCF_002439135.1 Pseudomonas sp. UBA6323
GTGCACAAGCCCGCGCAGGCGCTGAACGACCAGACCAGCCATTTCCTGCCGCGCATCAAGAACACCGAACAGCTCATGGACGTGGACGACTGGACGGGCTTCAGCCGCCACTTCACCCACCTGAAGGACGGTGCCGAGGCCAAAGACCGGACATTGCTGCTGTCAGCGATCCTGGGCGATGCGATCAACCTCGGGCTGACCAAGATGGCCGAGTCGAGCCCCGGCCTGACCTACGCCAAGCTATCCTGGCTGCAAGCCTGGCACATCCGAGACGAAACCTACTCGGCGGCCCTAGCCGAGCTGGTCAACCACCAGTACCGTCATACCTTCGCCGCTCACTGGGGCGACGGAACGACCTCTTCTTCCGATGGCCAGCGCTTCTGGGCGGGCGGGCGGGGTGAAAGCACCGGGCACGTCAACCCGAAGTACGGCAGCGAGCCGGGGCGGCTGTTCTACACCCATATTTCCGACCAGTACGCACCGTTCAGCACCCGCGTGGTGAATGTCGGCGTGCGCGATTCCACCTATGTGCTTGACGGCTTGCTGTACCACGAGTCCGACCTACGGATTGAGGAGCACTACACCGACACGGCTGGCTTCACCGATCACGTCTTCGCCCTGATGCACCTGCTGGGCTTCCGCTTCGCACCGCGCATCCGCGACCTCGGCGAAACCAAGCTGTATGTTCCGAATAGCGTCCAGGACTACCCGACATTGCGCCCAATGGTTGGCGGCACCCTGAACATCAAGCATGTCCGCGCCCACTGGGACGACATCCTGCGCCTGGCCAGCTCGATCAAGCAGGGCACCGTCACTGCCTCGCTGATGCTGCGCAAGCTCGGCAGCTACCCGCGCCAGAACGGTCTGGCCGTGGCCTTGCGCGAACTGGGCCGGATTGAGCGCACACTGTTCATCCTCGACTGGCTGCAAAGCGTAGAGCTACGTCGCCGCGTGCATGCCGGACTGAACAAGGGCGAGGCGCGCAACTCCCTGGCCAGGGCGGTGTTCTTCAACCGCCTCGGCGAAATCAGGGATCGGAGCTTCGAGCAGCAGCGCTACCGGGCCAGCGGTCTCAACCTGGTGACGGCCGCCATCGTGCTGTGGAACACGGTGTACTTGGAACGCGCCACCCAGGCGATGAGCGAAGCGGGGAAGTCGGTGGATAGCGAGCTGCTGCAATACCTGTCGCCGCTGGGGTGGGAGCACATCAACCTGACCGGCGATTATGTCTGGCGGCAGAGCCGCAGGCTGGAGGACGGGAAGTTTCGGCCGCTAAGGCTGCCCGGAAAACCTTAACGTACGATTTTTTCCGTTTTCTCTATTCGTCCCTAATGATATCAGGCAGCACCTTCCGCAATTCCAAGCGCCCAACAACTTCGCGGCATTCAGCAGCAACTGCATGGCCTTCAAAGGGGAAGTCTGGCCCTTTGCTCACGGAGCCCCGGTAAAAATTATCGACGACTACGTTTGCATCGACATGTGGGCCGCCTCTATGGGCTTCCTGGCTTGGCTCCAGTTCCCAAGGATTCAAGGATTCAAGGCCAGGTAGCGAACGCGCGAGCGATTAAGTTCGAGGGCCTATTTCAGGACGTCATTGACCAAACCCGCTGGGGCGGCCAGCCCACCCGAGCTCTCCGCCAGAAAACACTGGATGTTTGTGGCCGAGCTTTGACCGACATCGACGCTATCGGCGCATTCAATAGCACCCTTCTTCCGGTTTCTCCTACAAGAGCATCCCATACGCGCGCGAGTATGACCAAGGCGCCCACAACGCTATTCGTAATGCTGCTTCAACGGTGGATAGAGGCGTTGATTACTGGTCAGGCATCATCGATCAGCTTAACGCGCAGAGGGCAGGAGACAATTTCGACTTTTCGGGCTTCCCACAGATTATAGGTGTGGTCTGTACGCCTACTGTGATCTACACGAGCCATTCTAGGTTACTTGAGAAGTCTGTCGGCAGATTGCGCTGGTCGAGCTCTCTGGATGAGCCACTCGAATTCCTAACAACGTCGCCCGTACCGGATACAGACGAGTAGGTTTGCGAGTTGCAAAAGATGGCTAGCAAAATCTAGGAGCTGGTGCTAACAAGCTAGAACGGCCCATGACATAGATCTGTGGGCGAAATAATAAAGGTTCTTCACGGATTACCGGGGAAGTCATTCTTGATCTTCATAAAGAAGAATTCGCTGTCCCGGTAGCCGTAAGCCATCCGTTTGATGACCTTTATCCGGTTGTTAATCCCTTCTAGCTGACCCGTGTGCATGGGCCAGCGCACTCGGCTCAGGATGCCGCGCCAGTAGCCCCTCAGTCGTTTTGCAAATTGCTTCAGTGCCGGTATCTCGCTTTCTCCAGCCAAGCGCAGCCATTGCTTCCAGGCTGATCGCCAGCTCCAGGCAGTGGTGGGCGACCAGAGCGTTTTAAGTTCGGCTTTCATCAGGTAAACCGTCATCAGCGACTGGTTAGCGGCCAGTAGGTCCTGCAGGCGTACTTGCTGCTCTTCGCGTTTGAGGTTCTCTGGATTGCGCAGCAACAGCCACCGCGCTTGCTTGATGACCTTACGTGCAGGCTTGTCATGACGCAGACGGTTGGCTTCATCCACTCGCACTCGATCAATCACTTCCCGACCGTACTTGGCGACCACATGAAACAGGTCATAGACCACCCGCGCCTGCGGGCAATGTTGGCGCACCTCTAGGTCAAACGCGGTGTTCATGTCCATCGCCACTGCTTCTATCCGAGCGCAGCCTTCCGGCCCCAGCTCTTCAAAGAACGGCCTGATGGCAGCTCGACTGCGTCCTTCGCCAATCCACAGTACCCGTCGGGTATCGGCATCCAGCACAACGCTGGCGTAGCGATGCCCTTTGAACAAGGCGAACTCATCCATCACCAAGCGCTTCGGCTGAGCTTTCGGTAGCTTCTCCAAGGCGGCTTGTAATGCTCGTCGCTCCAGCAAACGCACGCTATCCAGTGCAAGCCGAACAGCTCAGCGACGTGCAGTGTGGGCAACCGCCGGCAAGCCTGAGTCACCGCTTCGGCCAGCCGTCTGGTCATCCGCGAATAGCGGTCAAGCCAGCTAACTGACTCCATTCGCTTACCGCATGCGCGTAAGCGTCTGGCCAACACA
>NZ_DJSX01000027.1:0-4487 GCF_002439135.1 Pseudomonas sp. UBA6323
TTCGCCTTGGTGCGGTCCACTACGGCGTCAAGCTGCGGCACATTGGCCTGATAGGAACTGATCGGATATTGGAATCCCGGTTCTTGCGAGATGGCCGTCGCCAGCTCGGTGGTCGCCGTCTGCAATGCGGCATAGCCCTCACGGTTGCGATCCTGCACGTAAAGAGAGAACCCGGAACCCGCGCCCAGCCCCATGACAGGGGGCGGCATGATGGCAAAGGCCAGACCGTCCTGCTCCTGAGCGAAGCGCTCGTTCAACTGTTCCGCAATCTCGGTTGCAGTGTGCTTGCGCTCATTGATGGGCTTGAGTATGAAATACACTAGGCCGCTATTGGACGTGTTGGTCAACTGCAAGCCGTTCATGCCCGGGAACTGCACGGCGT
Organism: Pseudomonas sp. UBA6323; assembly: GCF_002439135.1. Lineage (NCBI taxonomy): Bacteria > Pseudomonadati > Pseudomonadota > Gammaproteobacteria > Pseudomonadales > Pseudomonadaceae > Pseudomonas > Pseudomonas sp. UBA6323. The sequence goes on from NZ_DJSX01000027.1 coordinate 383, forward strand.
TGTAGACGCCATCGGTCTTGAGCGCGATGTCGCTCACACGGCGGACCAGCGCTTCCGTGCGCTCCAGGGATGCACCCTCGGGTAGCTGGATGACACCGATGAGATACAGCTTGTCCTGCATGGGGATGAATCCGCCAGGGACGGCCTTGAACACAGCTCCCGTCGCCACCAGTAGCGCGATGTAGACGAGAAACACCGCACCACGCCGCCCGAGGATGCGCGACACGCTGTTTCCATAGCCATCCGCGCTGCGCAGGAAGAAACGGTTGAACGGCCGGAATATCCAGCCCAGACTGCGATCCAGCACCCGCGTGGGCAGGTCTGGCGCGGCACCATGCGGGCGAAGCAGGCGCGCGGCCAGCGCAGGCGACAGCGTCAGCGAGTTGATGGCCGAAATTACCGTGGAGATCGCAATGGTGACGGCGAACTGTTTGTAGAACTGCCCTGTCACGCCGGACAGGAATGCCATAGGCACGAATACCGAGCACAGCACCAGCGAGATGGCGACGATGGGGCCACTGACTTCGCGCATGGCCTGATGGGCCGCAGCCAGCGGCGCCAGCCCTTCGGCGATGTTGCGCTCGACGTTTTCCACCACCACGATCGCGTCGTCCACCACGATCCCGATGGCAAGCACGAGTCCAAAAAGCGTGAGCGTATTGATGGAAAAGCCCAGCATCAGCAGCACGGCGAAGGTGCCTACCACCGACACCGGCACGGCTAGCAGTGGGATGATGGAGGCACGCCAAGTCTGAAGGAACAAGATCACCACCAGCACCACCAGTCCGATGGCTTCCAGCAGAGTGTTGACGACCGCCTTGATCGACTGACGCACGAAGACAGTTGAGTCATACTCCACCGACCATTCCACTCCCTCGGGAAAGCGCTTGGCCAACTCGTCCATCTTCGCGCGGACTTGATCCGAGATTTCGATGGCATTGGCGCCCGGGGCTTCAAAGACAGAGATCGCGACAGCAGGCTTGTTGTTGAGCAACGACATCAGCGAGTAGCTGGATGCGTCCATTTCCACGCGCGCCACATCTCGCAGCCGGGTGACCTGACCCTGCGATCCGGTCTTGACGATGACGTCGCCGAACTCTTCTTCCGTCACCAGCCGGCCCTGCGCATTGATGGACAGGAGGAAGTCGCTTCCCGAGGGGTTGGGCGGCGCACCTAGTTGACCGGCCGAGACCTGGACGTTCTGTTCGCGCACGGCTTCGACCACATCGCCGGCGGTCATACCCAGCGCCGCAATTTTGTCGGGGTCCAGCCATAAGCGCATGGCGTAGTCGCCAGAGCCGATGATCGTGGCATCGCCCACCCCCTGGATGCGTGCCAACTCGTCGCGTACATGGAGCACGGCATAGTTGCGCAGGTACAGCGCGTCATAGCGATCGCCCGGCGAGCGCAACTGCACGACCAGCGTTTCGTTGGGGAACTGTTTGACGGTCACCACACCTTGCTGGCGCACCGCTTCGGGAAGACGCGGCTCTGCCTGGGCGACACGGTTCTGTACCTTGACCTGGGCGTCGTCGGGATCGGTGCCAGGACGGAAGGTGACGGTCAGCACCAACACGCCATCACTACCGGCCACGGACTTCATGTAGAGCATGTTTTCCACGCCGGTGATGGATGCCTCCAGTGGTGCGGCTACCGTGTCGGCGATTTCGCGCGGATTTGCGCCAGGATACGTGGCGCGAACCTGTACGCTGGGTGGCACGACTTCCGGGTACTCGCTGACGGGCAAGAGCGGGATCGCGATCAACCCAACCACGAAAATGATGATGGACAGCACGGCCGCAAAAATCGGCCTGTCCACGAAAAAGCGGGCAAAGTTCATGATGGCTGGCTCTCCGCGCTCATTCGCTCGCCTGGGCGTTTTGTCGGCCTGCAGGCGCCATTTCAATGTCCTGGGCCGTCACTGGCATGCCGACAGAAACCTTCTGGATGCCGTTGACGATCACGCGGTCGCCGGGATTTAGACCTTCCTCGACGATGCGCAGGCCTTCGGCCTTGCGTCCCAGCGTGATGTCGCGGCGCTGGGCGGTGTTGTTCTCATCGATCACATACACGTACTTGCGGCTCTGGTCGGTCAGGATGGCCTTGTCGTCGATCAGCATGGCCTCGAAACTGCCGCTACCCGGCAGGCGCACTCGGGCATAGAGGCCCGGCGTAAGCAGGCCGTCGGGATTGACCAGGGTGGCGCGTGCGCGGATGGTGCCGGTGGCCGCATCGACACGGTTGTCCACGAAGTCCACGTTTCCGGCGTGTGGATAGCCGTTCTCGCCGACCAGGCCCACCTGCACCGGGATACTTTCGCTGCGCTGGTCGGGGCGCTCTCCGTTGCGAGCCATGTGGGCGTAGCGCAGATAGGTACGCTCGTCGACATCAAAATGCACGTGCACCGGGTTCAGCGAGACTACGGTGGTCAGGATGCTGGCCTGGCCGTCAGCACTCACCAAGTTGCCTGCCGTGACCAGTGCACGTCCGGCGCGGCCTGTGATGGGCGAACGTACCTGGGTGAACGACAGATCCAACTTGGCGGTCTCGACTGCGGCTTGGGCGAACTGCACGTTGGCTTGGGCCTGATCGGCGGCGGCGTGGCGCTGCTCCAACTCCTCGGTGGAGGCTGCTTGCAACGAAGCCAGCTTTTGAGCACGGGCCGCTTCGCTACGTGCCAGTGCGGCCTGCGTGCGGGCGCGGGCCAAGTCTGCTTCCGCGCGAGCCAGAGCAGCACGGTAACTGCGAGCGTCAATCTCGAACAGCACGTCGCCACGTTTGACGATCTGGCCCTCTTCGTAATTGACCCTGTCGATGTAGCCACTCACACGTGGCCGCAGCGCAACGCCTTCCACCGCCTCGACGCGGCCATTGAACTCATCCCATTGGACGATCTTGCGCACCGACACAGGTGCCACGCTGACCGTGGGTGGAGGGGCGGCGACCGCGTCGGCGGCGTCGCTATTGCAGCCAGCTAGGGACAGCGCCAGCAAGCTCGCCGCAGCTAACGGCAAGGCGCGGCGCCAGGAAGGCAGGACCGCAAGGTAAGGCAATGTGCTCATTGTTTTCAGTCTCGAAGGGATGGCGAAACCCGGTTGATAAAATTTGACATACGTGACGTATGCCATTTATCATCCACTCATACGCAACGTATGTCAATCATTTACATACACTTCTTATGTGAAAAATCGGAGGACGACCTAATGGCACAAAAGCGTGCAGAGATGATTGAGGAAACGCGGGCCAAGCTCATCAGTGCCGCCCGCGCTGCGTTCGCAACCGTGGGATATGCGGACAGTTCAATGGATGAGCTGACGGCCCAAGCCGGACTGACGCGCGGAGCGCTCTATCACCACTTCGGTGGAAAGAAAGGGCTGCTGGAGGCGGTCATCGCCCAGATTGATGCAGAGATATCTGGCCGACTGGCCGTCATCGTCGAGGAGGCGGAGTCCACCTGGGACGGCTTCGTTCAGGAGTGCATTGGCTACATCAAGATGGCCGTCGAGCCCGAAGTCCAGCGGATCGTCCTGCTGGACGGGCCAGCGGTTCTGGGCGATCCCTCCCAGTGGCTCTGCCAGAACGTGTGCATCGTGAACACGCGCCGCAGCCTCCAGAAGTTGATCGAGGAGGCAGTCATACGCCCCGTCGATCCCCTGGCGACGGCCCGCCTGATAAACGGGGCGCTGCTGGGCGCATCGCTGTGGATCGCCAGCGCAGACGACCCACGCGCCGCTTCCGAAAAAGCCGTGCAGGGATTTCTTGTACTGGTGGCGGGCTTGCGGCGGGACACCTCTCCCGCGCAGCCGTAACAACCCAAAGGTGCCGACCGGCAGGCCGGACTCTTTGACCCAGAAATATAGGAGTAATATTGAATGTCATCTCAACTCCAAGACGCTCTAGGCATGTTCGCCTTTCTCGCTATCGAGCTATCGGTTTTATTCATTGGCATTAGCTTGCTGGTCGGAGTTCTTCAACGTCACATCCCACCATCCAAGGTGGAAGCGTTACTGACTTCCAGTGGGAAGCGAGGCTATTTTCTTGCTGCTGGTTTAGGAGCTATAACGCCCTTCTGTAGTTGCTCGACTATCCCCATGTTGAAAGGGTT
>NZ_DJSX01000033.1:0-3707 GCF_002439135.1 Pseudomonas sp. UBA6323
AGTTGGCGACCATCTCTTCGATCTCGTCGTCGGCCCAGGCCACGCTGTAGGCGTGGGTTTCGCCCGCGAACTTCTGCCGGCCCAGCTTCAACTCATAGAGGGACGATGAGGTCGTGCCGTCCATATATTGCTGCATCAGGTCGAACACCGACCAGGTGGCGAAGCATTTCAGCGCCAGCAGCGCCTTGGCACCGGAGTTCTCGCGCACGTAGGCGATCTTCTCCAGGTTGACCAGAAGCTTCTGTTTGTCGATGAGGTAGTACGGCGTCTGGATCATCTCGTCGCCCCAGCAAGGTCGGCCAATGGAGGACTTTCAGCCCCCCGGAAAAAAGTGGACGCGAATTGTGCCGATAACTGACGCATATCGAAAGGGCACCAGGGGCATTTCCATCCCCGGACCGATCACTGGCGAACTCTGCCCGCTGGGCTCACCCTTCACTGATCGGCCTGTCGCCGAGCTTGCCCAGTACGCATGACGCCCCCATGACAGCTCGGTTACGCCTGCGCAGCACGTAACATACGGCAACAACCTGTTGCTCGCCGGCCTCTGATCGACAGACACTCAAAACAGGCCCCTTCCTTGCAGTACAATCACTCCTTTTAACTTGCCTGGAACCGGCGCCTCGATGATCGATCCCAAGCGCGTTTTGCGCGCCCTCGCCGAACACTGGACGTTGCTCGAACCGCTCTGCGAGCGCTTCGACGCCGGCACCCTGAGCCTGGTCGAGCTGCGCAGCCAGCTCGCCACGCAGTTGCCCGACGCCACGCCCAGCGACACCACTGCCCTGCTCGACACCTGGATCCGCCTGGACATCCTGGTGCCGGTGGCCAAGAGCCCGAACCGCTTCGAGCTCAACGCGCAGATCCACGACTTCCTGGCCTACCTGCGCCGCGAGCACCGCCTCGGCCTGTGCCTGGAGATCGAAGCCTACCTGCGCCATCTGGAGCGCCTGGCCGGCTATATCCAGGACGCCTTCGAGGTGCGCGACGCCAACGACCTGGCGCGCCAGCTGCGCCTGCTCGATATGCGCGTGCGCGACGTGCTGAAGAAACTGGCCAACGACGAACAGGCGCTGGTTGGCGTGGCCGACCGCGCCAAGACCAGCGACCGGCAAATCCCCCTGCGCCAGCGCTACGCCGAGGTATTGGCCACCTGGGACGAGTACGTCGAGCCGATGATCCAGCTGGTCGCCGCCGATGGCGCCTTCGAGCAAGGCGTGCGCCGCGTCGAACAGGTGCTGCTGCGCTTGCTCGGCGACCAGCAGCGCCTCGGCCAACTGGTCGACGACGACCTGCTGCTGCGCACCCATGCGCGTATCCTGGAAATGCAGACCACCGCCCAGCTGACCCTGCGTAAGGCGCGCGAACTGCTACTGCCGCTGCGCGAGGAAGCGCGCCGGCACAACGCCGTGACCCGCGGCGCCGCGCTGGCGCTGTCGGTGATTCGCAAGAAGGGCATCGACGCCGTGCCGCAGGCGGCCATGCCGCTGTTCACCCGGCCGCAAAGCAACTTCCTCGGTTCGGCCAGCCAGGTCGAGGCCTACGTCTACGCCCTGGCGCGCTTCGAAGCCAAGCCGGCGCATTTCCCCAAGGCCAGCGGCAGCCGCAAGGGCGGCGCGCCCAAGGCGCCGAAAACCGCGCGGGAAATGATCGAACGCTGCGAGCAGGCCCTGCCGCTGCCGGATCTGATGACCTGGCTGCTGGAGCAGGAACCGGAAGGCGCCACAGACGAATTGCTTTACTGGTTCTCGCGCCTGTCACGCGAAGGCCGCTTCCAGCGCGACCGCCTGGAACGCCAGACCTATCTGACCCGCGAGCACGAAATCAGCATCAGCTCCTACGCCCTGGTGGGCCGCCCCCATGCTTAAACGCGACGCAGGGCGGACAACGCCCTTTTTGTCCGCCTTGACGATTGCCAGGCAGCAGGACGCGCCAGTGCATGACCATCACGCAGGGTGGACAACGCTTTCCTTGTCCACCTCGTCGATCACCGGGCGGTGGACGGATGAAGCGTCGTCCACCCTACTCCTGCCCACCATCGGCCATCCCGACCTATCAGGTGGAGCGCGCTCAGCCGCACTCGACCTAACGCTTGCCCGTGAGCACCGTCTATGAATATCGACCTTAAAGAAATGACCCAGCTCGCGGCCGCCTTCCGCGACCTGTTCAAGGGTTATCACATCTCGCGTAGCGAGCCGGAGTGCTACGCCCAGCTGTCCAGCATGCAGGACCAGTATCGTGCGCTGTTCCGCGCCCTCGGTTTCGAGCTGGTGTGCGACCCGCGCGGCTTCTATTACTTCGTGCCCGAGCAGGTGGCGCCGCAGGTTAACAAGACTGCACAGCGCCTGGCGCTGTTCACCTTCATTCTGGTCGAGCACCTGGCCGACCAGGGCCGCGACCCGCTCTCTGTACTCGACGGCGGCAGCATCGGCCGTGACGAGCTGCCAGCGCTGCTGGAAAAGTACCGCGACCTGTTCCTGCAGGCCGAGGTCACCACCTTCGAGGAGCTGGAAGACAAGATCATCCGCCGTCTCGTGCAGCTTGGTTTCGCCGAGGACAGCAACGGCGTGTACCGCTTCCTGCCGCCGATGCACCGCTTCCTCGACGTCTGCCTGTCAGTGCAGCACGACCGCGACCTGGCTGCCAGCCTGCACAGCAGCGACCTGCCGCTGCCCGNNAGGAAGACGCCCTGGCCCGCGCCATGGCCGAAGAACGCGCCGCACAGGAGATGGACGCATGAGCCAGGAACGCTATGGCATCCGCCGCTTCGCCCTGCTGAACACCGCCGGCTACAGCCTAGGCCTGTTCCCGCTGGAAAACCCGCTGTCGGTTTACGGCGCCAACAACCTGGGCAAGTCCGCCTCGATCAACGCCCTGCAGTTCCCGATCCTGGCACGCATTTCGGACATGAGCTTCGGCAAGTACAGCCTGGAAGCCTCGCGCAAGTTCTACTTCGCCAGCGACACCAGCTACATCCTCGTTGAAGTCGCCCTGCCCCACGGCCCGCATGTGATCGGCGTGGCCGGTCGCGGCCCGGGCGGCGGCTTCGGCCACCAGTTCTTCGCCTACGCCGGCGAGCTGGATTTGGAACACTACCAGCAGAACGGCACCTGCCTGCGTCAGCGCGAACTGTTCAAGAACCTCGGCCAGGCTGGCATCACCGCCTACGAACTGAAGCCCGACGAACTGCGTCGCCTGCTGGTCGGCGGCCACACCAGCATCCCGCTGGACCTGACCCTGATCCCGCTGCGCTCGACCAGCGAGCAGAGCCTGAAAACCTTCCGCGCGCTGTTTATCAACCTTCTCCATATGAGGGAGATCACCGCGGCGAAACTCAAGCAGCTGTTCCTCGATGCCTTCGAGCACAGCCTGCGCTCGGGCAGCGTCGACTACATCGCCGCCACCGAGGAAGCCTTCCGCGACGTGCGCCGCATGGAGCAGGACTACCAGGCTCTGGTGACCGCCGGCCCCTTGATCGAGGCACTGGCCTCGGGCGTGGCCCAGCGCGAAGTGCTGCGAGGCAAGCTGCACCGCCTCTCGCCGCTGCTCGATAACCTGCTGGGCACTTGGCACGACTACGCCGATGCGCGCAAGGAAGAGCTGGTCATCCAGGCTGAGCACTATCGAAACGAGCAGGACGGCTTGCAGAACGAGCAGCGCGGCGGCACGGCCGAGCTGATGCGCCTGGAGCGCGAGATCAGCGAAAT